>ONIK01000042.1 GCA_900317865.1 uncultured Methanobrevibacter sp.
TGCAAAATTGTCTCCTGAAAAACACCTGACATTTAAATGGGATGAAGCATTAAGCTTTGAGAGAGGTTGTGCTTCAATTCAATATGCACATGCCCGAGCCTGTAAATTACTAAATAAATCCGGAAAAGATCTTTCATCTCTTAAAATCGATGAAAATTGGACTCCTAATGAAACAGAACAGGATTTAGTAAGATTGATAGCTAAATTCCCGCAAGTTGTTGAAGACTGTGCCAACAAGAAAAGAGTGCACAACATTACGCAATACTGCCAGGATTTAGCAGGATCATTCAATAAATTCTACAAATCAGAACAGGTAATTGGTTCAGATTTAGAAGATACTAGATTGATTTTAGTTGACAAAGCTAAAACAACTATAAAAAATGCATTAGATATTTTAGGAGTACCTGCTCCTGAAAAAATGTAGATGGATTAATTAACTCCATCTCAAATTTCTTTTTTTAAAATAAAAAAATAAAGATTTAATCCACGAAGTGAATATAATCTTCTTTTCTTGGTAACGGTTCAGGTGCTTCCATGTCAGGATAACCTAATACAACATGACCGATTCCTTCATAAGTATCAGGAATTCCCCATTCTTTTAAGAGTTCCTTTCCTTTAGGAGAAGCAAACTCATCTCTTGCACGATGAATCCAGCATGAACCTACACCAACAGCATGAGCTGCATTAACCAATACACATAATACACTGGAACCATCTTCAACATATGTTGGAAACTCACTATTTGCAAGAACTATCAATAATGTTTTAGCACCGTATAACGGATCCATATCTTCAGGTACGTCTACTGGGAAAAAACTCCTGTTCCATGCTGAAAACTCTTTAATAGTATCTGGATTTTGAATTACAACAATTTTTGGACTTTGTGCTCCCCGGCCAGTTGGTGCATAAGTACCGGCTTCCAAAATTGTCTTTAAATCTTCATCTGAAATTTGTTCATCCTTAAACTTACGGATGCTTCTTCTTGATTTTAAATCTTCTATAGTTTGATTCATACGAGACCCTCACAAATTTTTATTAACGTCTTTTTGAAAGAATTATATTCTTCTTCACTTAAATCTTTTTTAATAATTTCATCCCATTTTTCATCATAGTCCATAACGATTTTGGCAACTTCTTTACCTTCATCAGTAATAGTAATAATCTTTTTTCTTTTATTGGGAGTTCTAACAATTAATCCTCTTTTTTCAAGTTTTTCAAGATTTCTAGTTACAGTACTTTCATTTAAATAAAGAATTTTAGCCAAATCTTCCTGGCTAATGCCGTCATTACTATAAATTTCTATTAAAAATGGATAAAGGCCGAAGGTTAAATTAACGGATTCCATTCTTTTATTTAAATATTTAGCATGTTTTCTAAAGATTAGTGAAATAAAGGGAGTGGTAGGCATATTCTCATTAAATTCCATTAATATCTCTCCCTTTAATTAATTTATTAATATACAATTCAATGCAGGCATAACATATCAGAGACCCTATTCCTCCACCTAAAAGCATTCCGCAATATATTCCAAATTCGCCCATGTTAAAGACAAATCCTAAAAGATATGCAAATATTAATACAAGTACAAATTCCCTAAATAGGGTTAAAAAGAACGATATTGTTCCTTTTCCAACGCCCTGAAATACATTACCTGCACTAGCTCCAAATGGAACATAGAGAATAAAGAAACACATTATTTGAAGGAAACTTGCTATTAAAGGTTCAAGCTGGGCACTGTTTTCCGAATATGAAAATATAAATGCAATCTGATCTGCAAACAGATATAAAATTGCACAAACTATAATTGATGCGATTAAAGCAATTTTTACAGCATAACGAGCCGTAACTCTTAAATTTTCATATTTTTTAGCTCCAAAAGCAACTCCTGCAACAGAAATCGCTGCTGTTCCAACACCTATTGCAGGAAGCATACCAATATTAATTATTCTCCATCCTGCAGTATATACGGCCACTGAAATTGGTCCTGATACAATAGTAAGCATGTAATTAACAAATATTGTTAAAACAGACAATACCAACTGCTCTAAACTAGCAGGAATTCCAACTACCAAAATATCTTTATACATTGACCAGTCGTTAGAAAAGTCTTTAAAATTATATGATAGATAAGTATCTTTTTTCACGAATATCCAATAGAACATTAAAAGTAAGCTAATAAATGGTCCAAGTGCAGTTGCAAAAGCCGCACCAGAAATTCCCCAATTAAATGTAAAAATAAATATCGGGTCTAAAATCATATTAATAACAGCTGCAAGTGCAATTGGCATTGTAGCTCTTTTTATATCTCCTTCTGCCCTAAATGCTCCACCAACAATAGGTGGCATTAATAGCGCAAAAGTCCATACAAATATAATAAAACCATAATCCATTGCATATTTTATTACACTGCTTGCCCCCATCATATTAAGGAGTGGTTCCATAGACAATAAAAAAACAATAGAAATTACAACAGATACAATAACACTTAAAATTAAATTGTGTATTGCCGCATTATTTGCTGAATGCTTATCTTCAGCACCAATATAACGTGAAATTAATGAATTACCACCTGCACCAATTCCATTTCCAAATCCAACAAGAATTAAAAATAGCGGTGTAATGTATCCAAGAGCAGCTAAAGGTTCTGGCCCCAATCCTGCTACCCAAATACTATCTATAATATTATTTACTAGAATTAAAAACATGCTAGCAATAATTGGAAAAGCTAACTTGTTAATTGCCTTTTTAGGATCTCCCGTAATCATTTCAATATTTGAATTTTTTTCCATATTTTACCTCTCTTGCATATGCAACTATACACTTGTATATGCAAGTGTTAGTATATAAATATTTTTAAAGATATATAGTATATGTAAGGAGAATCTTATTATGAAAGTCTTAGTTGTTGGAACCGGAGCTCGCGAACATGCGATAGCAGATGGTTTAAAAGATGATGTTGACCTATACTGTTATATGAGTAAAGTAAACCCTGGAATGAGCAAAATTGCAGAGTTTAAGCAAGGTAATGAAGGAGAAGTCGAAAAGGTAGCTGAATACGCTAAAGAAAATAATATTGACATTGCTTTTATTGGTCCTGAAGCTCCCCTTGAAAAGGGAATCGTAGATGAGCTTGAAAAAAATGGAATTAAATGTGTCGGACCATGCAAAAGTGCAGCAAGAATAGAAACAGACAAATCATTTATGAGAAAACTATTCGAAGATTATGATATTGAAGGATCATTAATCTACAGAGTATTTGATAACTACGATGATTTGAGTGCATTTTTAGATGATTTTGACCAGGATGTTGTCGTTAAGCCTGTAGGATTAACAGGTGGGAAAGGAGTTAAAATTGTTGGAGACCATTTAAAAGACAATAACGAAGCAAAAGAATATTCAAAAGAAGTTATTGATAATGCAATGGGTGGATTCGCACAGGTAATTATTGAAGAAAGAGCAATAGGTGAAGAATTTACCATCCAAGCATTTTGCGATGGCGAACACTTAGCTCCAATGCCTGCAGCTCAAGACCATCCACATGCATTTGAAGGTGATGTTGGTGCAATTACTGGTGGAATGGGTTCATATTCGGATTCAAATGGATTATTACCATTTTTAACTCAAGAAGATTATGATAAAGCAGTTAAAATAATGGAAGATACAATAAAAGCTATTGCTAAAGAAGCAGAACCATATAAAGGTATCTTATATGGTCAATTTATGTTAACTGCTGACGGACCTCGTGTAATTGAATACAATGCAAGATTTGGTGATCCGGAAGCAATGAATGTATTGCCATTACTTAAAACTCCATTGATTGATGTTTGTCAGGCAATTGTTGATGGTACTTTAGACAAAGTGGAATTTGAACCAAAAGCAAGCGTGTGTAAATACATTGTACCTGACGGATATCCAGAAACAGAACATGCAGGCGAAATCATCGAAGTGGATGAAGAAGCTATTGACGACATGGGTGCAAAAGTATTTTATGCTGCAGTTGGTCTTGAAGATGATGGAATTCACTTATCAGGATCCAGAGCTCTTGGTATAGTTGCAAGCGGAAATACTATTGCTGAAGCCGAAAAAATCGCTGAAAAAGCATGTGACTGTGTTAAAGGTAACGTTTATCACAGAAGCGACGTTGGAACAGAAGCGTTAGTTCAAAAACGTGTCGAACATATGAAAGAAATTTTAAATTAAATTTCTTTTATTTAATTTTTTTTAAACCATCACTTAGGATTGATATCAAAATAATAACCCCAAAAAATATATTGTAAAAATATATTATTCCTGTAAGGAAAAAAAGCAATATCAAATATTAAATGTTTTATATATTAAAAGCAATAAAATTATATTTATGAGTACTTTAGAGAAGATGAAAATTTTAACTGATTCAGCACAATATGATTTATGTGATTATGTAAATCATAACAAGAGCTCTCAAGTTAATCTACCAGGAATTTATCATGCAACCGGACATAATGGCTGTCAGATTCCTCTTTTCAAAACTCTTCTAACAAACAACTGTAAAAACGACTGTAAGTACTGCATTAACCAATCCAAAAGAAATTTTACAAGACTTGAACTTGCACCATCCGAACTTGCAAAAGCATTTCTTAGTTATTACAATAGAGGGTTGGTAAACGGATTATTTTTAAGTTCAGGTATTGATAAGGATGAAGATCTCACCATGGAAAAGACAATAGAAACCATTAGAATTTTAAGAAAAGATTATGGTTATGATGATTATATTCATTTAAAAGTTGTACCTGGAGCTTCTAAAGATTCAATAAAAAGAGCAATGGCCCTTGCAAATAGAGTAAGCATTAACATTGAAGCTGCAACACCATCAGGACTTGCCGAATTATCATCTACCAAAGACTATAATAAAGATATTTTAAAACGTCTGCATTGGATTGATAATTTACATGGAAAAAGTACAACATACCCAAATTCTACTCACACAACACAATTAATTATCGGTGCAAATGATGAAAGTGACTGGGAAATTCTACATAGAATGGAAAAAATTTACAATAAAACAAAATTAAAGAGGACATACTTCTCTGCATTTTCACCAATTAAAGAGACAGATTTTGAAAATAAAGAAGCATGCAGTACAGATAGAACTGCAAAATTATATAATGCAGATAGTTTACTCAATGATTATCATTTTAAATTAAACGAGTTAGTATTTGATGAAAATAATCAACTTTCATTAACACAAGATCCGAAGATTTTAGCTGCAGAAAATATGGATATATTTCCTGTAGAAATTAACACGGCACCCTTTGTAGAACTAATCCGTGTCCCAGGTATCGGTGTAAAATCTGCTAGAAAAATAATTTCTATTAGGAAAAAAATTCCTTTCAAAAATATAAATGAATTAAAAAAATTAGGTGTGGTTATAGATAGGGCTGAAAAGTATATTAGAATAGATGGAGCTTATCAAAGTCTATTAGAAAATTTCTAATATATTATAAATCATCAAACAATTCCCAAATTTCAGGGTATTTTTTAGATACGGCTTCATCAATTAATATGGAAGCTTCTCTACTAATACTAAATTCAGGCTCGGTTTTTCTAAGATATCTGAATACTGCAGCGGATCTTGAAGACCATAACGTAATCCTAGGATTCTTATCAACAATATCTAAAACTTCAGCTACATTTTCTTTTGTTTTGATGTCTTGTACATCTGATACGCTTTCTTTGCTGCGAATATCGCTAGAAACATCTTCGGATGTTTCGCTATCTTTTTTGCTTTTTTTACTGGATTTTCTTTCTTTTTCCCTATCATTTTTATCATCAATTATTGTTTCTTCACCAGATTCATCTACAAGTTCTTCATCAGATTCTTCTACAATTTCTTCACTAGATTCTTCTACAATTTCTTCACTAGATTCTATTGTTTCATCAACGATTTCATCTTTAGTTTTTTCTGAATCTTCTTTATCATCATTCAACAAATCCTCTAATGATTGTGCCCCATTACTGTCAAAATTTTCATCATAAAACTCCGGAATTAAAGAATCTAATCCTTTACCAAGCCCACGAGTCATTCTAATCACTTCCATCTCTTTCTAAAATTTCTTTTGCCAAGTTTAAATAAGCTTTAGTTCCAGTACTTTCCGGATCATAAATTAAACATGGCTTTCCAAAACTTGGTGCTTCTGCCAATCTAATATTTCTTGGAATGATTGTTTTAAAGAGTAAATTACTTTCACCGAAGTAAATTTTTAATTCTTTATAAACATCTTTACTTAACCTAGTCCTTCTATCATATAAAGTGAGTAAAACACCTTTAATAGGAGTAGGACTTTTAAGTCTTCGTTCAACAAGTTTAATAGTATCTATTAAATCAGCAACACCTTCAAGTGCATAATACTCTGCCTGAATAGGTATCAATACACTATCTGATGCAACTAATGCATTTACAGTTATTACTCCTAATGAAGGAGGTAAATCAATGAATATATAATCAAATAACGGAATAACATCCTTAAGTGTTTCCTTTAAGATAATATGATAATTCTCTTTTTGGCTTAATTCAACACCTACACCACTTAAAGAAATATTACTCGGAATAATGAATAAATTTTTTATAAATGTAGGAATTGTAGCTTTTTTAACATTTATATCCCCAATAATTGCATCATAAATTGTATTTTTTAAACTCTTTTTGTCAATTCCAAAACTTGTTGTTGCATTTGCTTGAGGATCCATATCTACTACTAAAACAGTTTTTCCCATTATAGCAAGTGAAGTTGCGGTATTTACAACAGTTGTTGTTTTTCCGCATCCTCCTTTCTGATTCATTACTGCTATTACTTCACTCATTAATAATTCTCCTAATTAAAATGATTTAAGCTAAAGAATATGACAAAAAGTCATACTCTCTAACTTAAATGAGATAAATTATAAGTTAACATGACTTTTAAGTTAAAAGGTATAACAATTAAGTTACACCCCCCAACTTAAATGAGATAAATTATAAGTTAACATGAATAACTTCTTTATTTTACTTTAAAAATTCTAAGTTAGCAGGTATAACTTTTTAATTAAAAGTTAGACCCTCAAACTTAAAAGTGATAAATTTTAAGTTAACATGAATAAGTTATACGAAATAACTTCTAACATTTAAGTTATTATGAATAAGTTAAAAGATTTAAGTTTTAACTAATATGTTATAGTTTATAACTTCCACCTTATAAAGTATTTGTTTTCACAAATAAGTTATTAGTTATAAGTGATAAGTTATAATGAAATTTAGTTATAACTTATAAGTTATAACAATAAAAAAATAAAAAAATAAAAGAGTGAAAATCACCCTATTTAGCGTTTTGCATTGTACCCTCAAAGTATGAAGCATAACCTTTTAAATCAAGCATTCCATGACCTGAAAAATTCATTACAATAGTTTTTTCTTCTCCAGTCTCTTTGCATTTCAATGCTTCATCAATAGTTACTCTGATTGCATGAGTGGTCTCAGGTGCAGGCACTATTCCTTCACAGCGAGCAAAAGTGATTCCTGCATCAAATACATCTTTTTGATGAACTGCCCTAGGGGAGATGTAACCTTCTTTAGTTAAAAGTGAAACAATCGGAGACATTCCATGATATCTTAATCCACCAGCATGAACAGATGGAGCAACAAAATCATGTCCTAAGGTAAACATCTTAAGCATTGGAGTAAAACCGTTAATATCACCAAAGTCGTATTCATAACTACCTTTAGTTAAAGTAGGACAAGCACTAGGTTCCACTGCAATAAATTCAGTGTCAGAGTTGCCGTCAAGTTTATCTTTAAGCAATGGGAAAAATGATCCGGCCAAATTACTTCCACCACCGGCACAAGCAATCACTACATCAGGTTCCTCTTCAGCTTTTTCTAACTGTAATTTAATTTCCTGACCAATAACAGTTTGATGTAACATTACATGATTTAAAACACTACCTAATGAGTATTTTACACCATCATTATTTAATGCCTCTTCCATAGCTTCAGAAATAGCTACACCTAAAGAACCAGGATGATCAGGATTTTCTTTTAATATTTGGCGTCCAATTTCAGTATTTTCACTAGGAGAAGCAAAAACCTGACCATCATAAATACTCATGATATTTTTTCTGTCAGGTTTTTGATTAAAAGAAACTTTAACCATGTAAACGGTACAATCTAAATCCAACATATTACATGCAAGAGATAAAGCTGTTCCCCATTGACCAGCTCCAGTTTCAGTAGTTAATCTTTCAACCCCTTCTTTTTTAGCAAAATATGCTTGAGGAATAGCTGAATTTAACTTATGTGATCCGGTAGGAGAAGTATCTTCTCTTTTATAATAAATTTTAGCAGGAGTATTTAAGAATTTTTCGAGCCTGGTAGCTCTAAATAAAGGAGAAGGTCTTCCTATTTGCATATAAATTTCTCTTACTTCTTCAGGAATTTTAATATATCTATCAGATGCAAATTCTTGAGCTAAAGCTTCTTTAGTAAAAGCTTTCTCTAAATCTCCAATCTGATTTTTACCTTCACTGTTTTTTGGTTCCGGAAGTGCAACAGGTAAGTCTGCCAGAATATTATACCAATTTTTTGGCACTTCATCAGAATCTAAAGTAATCTTATAGTTCATGATAATATTTTAATAAGATGCACTATTTAAAGCTTTTTTGTACAAAAATGTACAATCAATATATTAATAAAATGAAATATAAAAAAAATTAACATGAGAATTTTAGCTATTGATGTGGGTACAGGAACACAGGACATAATGATATATGATAATGAAAAAGAATTAGAAAATTCAATTAAGTTAGTACTGCCTTCACCACACCTATTTATCTCCCAACAGGTAAGAGAAATTGAAAACGATTTGTATTTCAATGGAGAGATAATGGGTGGGGGAAAAATTAAAAAAACCCTACAGGAACATATGGAAAAAGGATATAAAGTTGTAATGGAAGAAATTCCAGCGAAAACAATAAGAGATAAAATATCACAGGTTGAAGCATTGGGAATTGAAATTGCATCTCCTGAAAAAGAGTATAAGGATTATACAAGAATAACGCTTGGAGATATAAACATTACAAAATTATCAGAATTTTTACTGGGATATGACCTTGAATTTGATTTTGATGAAATAGCAATTGCTGTTCAGGACCATGGATATAATGAAAATATGGGAGATAGAGATTTCAGATTTGAAAAGTTCCGTGAAAAATTAAAAGAACCGATGAACCCTGAAGAATTCTCATTTAAAGGAAATGTTCCAGAATATTATACAAGAATGAAAGCCGTTGAAAGATCCTTGAAAAGGGAAGGAATTGAAGCAGAGCCATTATTAATGGATACAAAATTTGCATCAATAGCTGGAATGTGTTGGGATGAAACTGCAGCAAATTTAAATAGCTTTATAGCAATAGACATTGGAAACGGGCATACTACAGCTGCATCAATAGAAGACGGTAAAATACAGGGAATATTTGAACATCACACATCATCATTAACACCGGAAAGTTTAGAAAATTATTTGAAACGTCTGGCAGATGGAATAATAACAAATGAAGAGGTTTATAATGATTACGGCCACGGCGCTCATGTAATAAACCCGATTTCTGAAATTGAAAAAGTGATTGTCAGCGGGCCAAAACGTGAATTAATAGAAAAAACAAACTTGGATTGGCATCATGCATGTCCTGGGGGAGATGTGATGATGACAGGAACAATAGGATTAATAAAAACATTAGAGGTGTATGATGTATAATATGGACACGCATATTCACAGCGAGTATTCACCTGATTCAAAAGCAAAACTTGAAGATATTTTTAAAGTTGCAAAAAATAGAAATTTAGACATAATTGCAATTAGTGACCATAATACAGTTGACGGTTCAAAAGAGGCTCAAAGACTAACAAAAAATGATGATTTACTGGTAATTCCATCATTAGAGATATCATCTCTTGAAGGTCATATTTTAGGTTTCGGATGTCAGGAAAACATAAAACGGGACCTGCCGGCAGCCGAAACTATAGATTTAGTTCATGAACAGGGGGGTCTTGCAATAATACCTCATCCATACTGTTTTTATAGACATGGACTATTATGTAAAGCGGATTATAAAGATTTAAAGATTGATGCAATTGAAACAAAAAACGCACGTTTTATAGTAGGTTATTGTAACAATAAAGCAAAAAATTTATCAAAAAAAGAAAATTTACCTGGACTGGGAGCAAGCGATGCCCATTACTTTAAATTCGTAGGTGACTGTTATTCTAAAATTGACTGTGAAAAAGATATTGACAGCGTGTTAAAGTCTATAAAAAAAGGTAAGGTAGAAGCCCTTGGAAAAGGAACTTCAAATATTCGATTAACCAAATATTTAATTGATTATAAAATATTAAAAAGAATTTAATTATTTTACTAGTTTAATTTCTATTATAGAAACATTAGTTTTTTCATTATTGTAGTTTTCAACTTCTTCTGTTGAAATTTGAATGTCTGCAACATCGGCTTTTTGAACAAAACTGTTTCTAACAATTTCTGCAGTATCAACAGCACGACTAATAGCTTTACCTCTAGCCCTTAAAGTAACAGTGTCATAGTCATTGAATTGTGTTACAACTGCCAATACATAGTTCATAACTGGTTTATTACCAATATAAATAGTGTTTTCTTCCATGATTATATCTCCTGTGATTGTTTTAATTTAATATTTAATTCTTCACTGGATCGTTTTATTAGTAACAGTTTATTGATAGAATCCAATACGGCTAAAATACTTGCCATTACAACATCATCATCAATAGCTCTTCCAGTTGATTTATTACCTTCTTTATCAGAAGATATAACAAAAACATCGGCTAAAGCATCGGTACCACCATTTATAGCCTCCAAATTATATTCTTCAAGTTCAATATGCATTGTATCCTTTATTAAATGACGAATAGCATTTAAAGAAGCATCAATTGGACCAACACCAGTATCGGAAGTTTCTTTTTCTACTCCATCTATCTCTAATTTAACTGTTGCTGTAGGGGAAACAATATTTCCGCATAACAATCCCAATCCCTTTAATTTAATTGGAGTTTCGCGAGCTGAACTTAACTCAGTTAAAGCGATTGCCTTTAAATCATCATCAGTTACACATTTACCCTTATCACCTAATTCTTTAATTTGAGAAAAAACCTTATCAAATTGATTATCGTTTAAATCAATATGATATTCTTCTAATTTTGATTTTAATGCATTAGCTCCAGTATGTTTACCTAAAATAATTTTTCTAGAATGACCTACAAGTTCTGGAGATATAGGTTCATATGTAGCTGAATTTTCTAAAATACCATGAACATGAATACCAGACTCATGGGCAAATGCATTAGCTCCAACAATTGGTTTGTTTACTGGCATTTTAACACCAGTCAATCTGCCTACGAAATCTGATAGACTATATAATTGCGAAGTATCGATATTTAAATCAATTTTATATGCAGCATGAAGCGCAACAACAATTTCTTCAAGTGAAGAATTACCTGTCCGTTCACCCATACCATTAACCGTTGCATGAGCTTGACAAGCTCCACATTCAATAGCCGTTAATGTATTGGCAGTAGCTAAACCGAAATCATTGTGAAAATGAACGCTAATAGGAGTATCATATTTATATATTATATAACTCATTAATTCTCTTGTCATTACTGGTGTAAGAATACCTACAGTGTCTGGAATATTAATAAAATCAATTCCAGCATCAACAAGTTCATCATAAAAGCTAAATAAAAATTCTGCTTCGGTTCTGGTAGCATCTTCGGCGGAAAATTCAACACATAAACCATGATCTTTTGCATAATCAACAGCTTCAACTGCAGTAGAAATAACTGTTTCTTTAGACATTTTTAATTTATAGTCTCTATGCAATGGAGATGTTCCAATAAAAATATGTATATAATCAATATCAGTATCTAATGCCGAATCAATATCACTTTTAACACAACGTGCCAAACCAACGGTAGTAGCGTCCAAATCCAATGATTTAGTTTTTTTTACAGCATTAAATTCGCCGTGGGAAGCGGCCGGAAAACCTGCTTCAATTTTATCAACACCCAAATCATCGAGTTTTTGAGCAATCTGAATTTTTTCATCTACTGTTAGAGCAACCCCTGGAGTTTGTTCACCATCTCTTAATGTTGTATCAAAAAAATAAATTTCTTCAGGAAGATTCATGTAATCTCTTTTTAGAATATTGATGTCTTGACGATACATAAAAATAAATCTCCATTTGGTATAATTATATAATTATTTTCAGTAATTTAAATACTTATCGTTTAATTTTTTTAATGTATAATCGTATAATGTACTAATAATAACATTAATCAAAAAAATAATGTATATAACAATGAAAATTTTTAAATTATATGAAATCATATAATATTATTTAATGAATGAAAAAATTGATTTGGTTTCACTACCTAAAAAATCTTTCTGGAAATTAAGCCTACCTATTATAGCTTTTTGTATTTTTGATGCCATTTATGGTATTGTTGATATGGTATGGGTATCTAAAATAAGCATTGAAGCCTTTTTTGCAATCGGTGTTTCAATACCTTTTGTTTCACTTATTTTTTCCTTCGGTGACTCTATTGGTCAGGGAACTAATTCAATTATGTCTCGTTTTATAGGATCGGGGGATTATGAAAGTGCATATAATTCATTAATTCACGGTATGTTAGTATCCAATATAATATGTCTTTTTATAATATTATGTGCTTTATTCGCCCAAGGAATATTATTTTATATAAATCAGGCACAAACATACATTTTAGCCTTTGATTATTTAATTCCTATTGTAGTTTTTGCATACATATTTATTTTTGTTAATCTATTTTCTGAAACTTTACAGGCAGAAGGAAATTCAAGAATTCCGACCATAGTTATGATATCATGCAATATTTTAAATATGATATTAGATCCTATTTTTATTTTTAACCTTAATTTAGGAATTAAAGGAGCTGCCTATGCTACTGTATTATCTGCATTAATTGGCTTTATTGCTTTTCTTTTTATATATTTATCCGGAAGAACAAAAGTTCCTTTATCATTAAAATACTTTAAATTCCGTTCATATATACTCATTGAAATTGTCAAAGTTGCCCTTCCTAATTTCCTGGACAATGGATTATGGGCCTTCTCAGCATCATTTATTAATGCAATGTTAATAACGACTACCGGTGAGATAGGACCAATTCTTTATTCCATAACAAATAAAATAAAAACATTATTGGTTTCACCAACTAGAGGGTATGGAAGGGCATTAATGAGTGTTACAGGTCATTTATTCGGTGCACATAAATTCGATGAACTGAATAAAATGTATAAATATGTGATTGAAGTATCATTCATAACTACTCTCGTAGTAATGATAGCATTTATAATTGTACGTGATTATGCATTTAGTTTATTTTCCATTAATGGAATGGAAACAGAAGTATTTTGGATAGCAATTTTCGGAACTATTATGATGCTTACAATTCCATTTTCCATGATTTCCGGGAAAATGTTAGACGGTTTCGGAAAAAGTATGTACTCATTATTTTTTACAGTTGTAAAAATTGGACTTGAAGTGGCTTTTATATATGGATTATATATCACATTATTACCTGATGGCCGCTGTGTCCTGATTGGATTAACAGTCAGTGAGATATTAAGCGCAATTATATATTATCTATTCTTAAGACACTTATTCAAGAATTTTGATAAAGAATATAAAGACAAAAAGACTGTTAAAACATTCGATTCCGATGATGAAAATAGGTCTTCTAAAGATACAGAAGACAAAGTAACAGGTAATGAAAAAAATAAGATCATTAAAAGAATTCCACTAATTATAGGATTGATTGCTTTGAGTATTGTTGTAATAGAGATATTATATTTGCCTATTAAGTTAAATAATTTTCCTCTATTAATAGGTGGAATATTTTCCTTAATTATCGGTGCATTCAGCATATATCTAATGGAAAGATTAAATAAACCAATGCTTTCTATATTTGGATTTATTTCAGCTGCTGTCATACTTTTCATATTTATGGGTAAACATGGTTATATATCCACTCTTTTATTTGTAGTTACTGCAGTCTTAATACTGTATATTAAATTAATCGTGAAAAAATTAAAAAATGAATAAAAAATTAAATATTATAAATAAAAAAGATTAAAATATGAATTTAAATAATAATCAGAAATATCTATTCTCATTTATAACAGCACTTTTAATTTCATTTTTTGCAGAAGTTTATTTGACTGCTGTTAGTTGCAGATTAAATATTAATGATTTTTTCCCTTTATTTTCATTTAAAAAACTTATAGTATTATTTATTTTATCATTTATACTGTTTAGAATACTATATGATAATGAGTTAAGACAAAAAGTATTGGATTTTATTTATAAATACAGATATTACTTATCAGTATTAATTATTGCAGTTTGTGTAATTTTTCAAATTCATGGCTCTTCTATTAACGAGCTTAATCTTTTCGGGATAAAACACAATTTAATAGCTGGTATTTCAAGATCAATGAGATCAGATGAATATCTGGTTAACACAATGTTTGCATTTTCCCAATACCATAACGGATTCGGTTATTTTTCCGATATTGTTAGAGCCACACC
>ONIK01000029.1 GCA_900317865.1 uncultured Methanobrevibacter sp.
ATAATCGGGCTGAGTCTTTAATTAATGTTCCTAAGGCTGCTGATTTGTCTATTAATAAGGTTGTTAATGTTTCTAATCCGAATTATGGTGATTTGGTTAAGTGGACTTTGACTGTTAGGAATAATGGTCCTGATGCTGCAACTAATGTTGTTGTCACTGATGTGTTGCCTACTGGTTTGATATTTAAAAGTTCCGATGGTAATTATGTTAATGGCAAGTGGTCTGTTGGTAATTTAAATGTTGGTCAATCTAGAAATTTGGAAATTATTGCTTTGGTGAATGTTACAGGGTCTATTGTAAATACTGCAACTGTTACTGGAAATGAATATGATTACAATCCAAATAATAATAAGGCATCAAAAACTATTAATGTTCCTAAGGCTGCTGATGTGGACTTTGACAGTTAGGAATAATGGTCCGGACAATGCAACCGAAGTCACTGTTGGTGATATTATTCCTCAAGGATTGGTGTTTATAAGTTCCAATGGTAATTATGTTAATGGCAAGTGGTCTGTTGGCACTTTAAATGTTGGCCAATCCAAAAGTTTGGAAATCGTTACTTTAGTGAACATTACTGGAAACATTATTAATAAGGCCAATGTTTCTGGAAAAGAATATGATCACAATCCTTCAAATAATAATGCATCTAAATCCATATATGTTCCTAAGGCTGCTGATTTATCCATTAATAAGGTTGTTAATGTAAGCAATCCTAACTATCTGGATTTGGTTAAATGGACATTAACAGTAATAAACATTGGTCCGGATAGTGCGTCTAATGTTACTGTTAGTGATATTTTGCCTGCTGGCTTAATTTATCAGTCATATTCTGCTTCTGTTGGCAGTTATATTAATGGCATATGGTATATTGGTAATTTAGCTAAAGGTGATTCTGTAACTTTGAATATTGTTTGTAAGGTTAATAAAACAGGTTCAATCACGAATGTTGCATCAGTTACAGCCACAGAATATGATATTAATAAAACAAATAATAATGATGATGAATCTATTGATGTTCCTAAAGCTGCAGATTTGGAAATAAAAAAATTGGTAAATAATTCATCTCCAAATTATCATCAATATGTAAAATGGTCTATTATTGTTAAAAACAATGGTCCTGATGATGCACATGGTGTTTTCGTTGAAGATATATTGCCTGATGGCTTGGTAGTAATGGCTGCTAATGGTGATTATGATGGTAAAAAATGGAATATCGGTACTTTAAATGCATTTTCATCAAAGACCTTGGAAATCACAACATTAGTCAATAAAACCGGTTTGTTGATTAATAATGCTAATGTTTCTGCTGATGAATATGATTATAATGCATCTAACAATAAGGATAATTCATCCATCAATGTTCCTCCTTCAAGCGATTTGGAGATTTCTAAATTGGTAAGTACTCCAACTCCATTGTACAATGAAACCATTAAATGGATTATCATTGTTAAAAATAATGGTCCGGATAAAGCCACAGACGTTAAGGTAGACGAGTTATTGCCTGATGCATTTGAACTAGTCAGATCAACTACAACTAAAGGATATTACATAAATGGAATCTGGTCTATTGGTGATTTGAATATTGGTGAAATAGTTAATTTAGAAATAATCACTAAAGTTGTTAAAACAGGCAATTTTACAAATAATGTCATTGTTACAAGCAACGAATATGATTATAATAAGTCAAATAATGAAGCTAACAAATCAGTTAAAGTTTATCCTGCTATTGACTTAGAAATTACAAAAAAAGTGAATAATACTTCTCCAAATTACTATGATTTGGTTAAATGGTCAATCACTGTTAGAAATAATGGTCCGGATAATGCAACACAAATAGAAATTACTGATATTTTGCCTAAAGGCCTTGAACTTGTTAGTTATAATTCATCAAAAGGATTTTACTCCGATGGATTTTGGAAATTCTGTTGTCTTAATGTAGGTGAAACTCAAAAGTTAGATATTATTACTAGAATTAAAGCTATTGGTGAAATAAAAAATGTTGTTACGGCAAATGCAAATGAATATGATTATGATCCACATAATAACAGAGATGAATTGGTAATAAATGTTGCTCCTTCATCTGATTTGGAAGTAACTAAATATGCTAATCAAAGTGTAGTTAATTACAAGGATTTGGTAAAATGGACTTTGGTTGTTAAAAATAATGGTCCAAGCGATGCTACTCGTGTTTTTGTCTTAGATTCATTACCTGAAGGTCTAACCTTCATTAGTGCACAAGGTGATGGCAGCTATTCTACAGTAGGAACATGGTATGTAGGAAACATTGCTTCTGGTCAAACCCGGGAATTAACTATTGTATCTCGGGCGGATAAAACTGGCGAATTCAATAATGTTGCTGTCGTAAGAAGTGATCAGTATGATTATAATCCTTCTAATGATAAGGCAGAAGAAACTGTTATTGTACCTCCAGCTGCTGATTTGGCTATTACAAAAACAGTTTCAAAATTACAGTATGCCGTTGGTGATTTAATTTCCTATGCAATTGAAATTACAAATAATGGTCCTGATATGGCTAAGGATATTAATGTCACTGAAATAAAAGATGATGCACTTGAGTTTAAATCAGTTTTTGCCGCCTCAGGTTTCTATGATGATGTTAATGATATGTGGCATATTGAATCATTGCCTAATGGTGAAAAAGCATCCCTGTATATTGATGCCGTTTCTACAAAAGAAGGTTTAATTAGCAACAAGGTTTCAGTTATTTCTAAAACTTTTGATTATAATATGTTAAATAATTATGCCGAATCAATTGTTGAAATCATTAAAAAAATCATCGATCCGGATAATCCTTATAATCCTGGAACATATTCTAAAGTTCGAGCTAATGATTTTGAAATAGGTGATTTTGATAATATTGCAAAAGCCAATATTGAAATGAGAGAAACTGGTCTTCCTGTTGGACTTTTATTTGTCATTGCTTTGATTTCCGTAGCTTTTTGTGGTTCAAATATTTCAAAGAAAAGATAATTTAAAGTAGCTTTTATGCTACTATTTTTTATTTTTTTTATTCGATTTTTTCATTTTTTTCAAGTGTCAAAATTATTATTTTTTTGCTTAATTATTTTGATAGTTAATATTATTTCTATAAAAATTATTTGTCGTATATGTAAAATAATCAATAGTTTTAAATAAGACTTTGAATAAATATTAAAATTGATATTGATGTAATAAGATGTTTTTTCTAAACTTGCTTATTTTTACACCAATATTTTTCAAAAAATAATGAAGTGATTAATTATGTCAGATGAAGAAATTATAGAAACTACTGAAGAATTTGTTGATGAAGATGAAGAAAAATTACCTTTCGCTAAAGCAGAAGTTGTTCGTTTAATGAAAGAAAATCTTGATGACGACAAAATGATTAGGGAAAGAGTAAAAGTTGAAATGAATAAATTCTTAGGCGAAGTTTTAAAAAATGTATGTAAACAATTAAATGATTATCCTTACACTACAATTGAATATGAAATGCTTAAAGAATCTACTTATCCTTACACAAACATTGAAAGGATTAATCAAGAAAAAGAAAGAATTTTATTACATTTAGAAGCTATTAAAGCAGATTGTAATGCTTTAGCAATGGATGTTCAAAAAACATTAAAATTAAAAGATGTTGTTGAAGAAGACTCATTTGTTGATTTTTCAGTAGCTTCTGAAGAAGAAGAGGAAGAAGAATAATTCTCTTCTATCACTTATTTTTTTTAATTATTTGTCTTCAATATGTGAAAAACCTGTTTTTAAATGTTGTAATTCCTCTTCAGGAATTTCAGATATTTCCACATCATCACTAACGATATTACTTTGACCAAAAGGATCATCAATTATTAATGTTGCGGTTCCATTACCCTTAATCAATTCTTGAATTGCTGCTAAGGTATTTTTAGCATTATTTTGTGATTCTTCATCTCCAAATAATTGCATTGCTTTTTTCACGGCGCTTTCAAATCTTGTAAGTATGCCTTCAACATTTGTCACATATCCTTCTGACTTTGGTCCAGGTTCTACTTTAACTCCAATTTCTGGAATGGTGACTGTTGCGGATTGTGAACGTACGACTCTAACTGATAAAGTTTCTTTAGATATTTTTAAAGTGTATTTTGCAGGGTCGTTATGTTCAAGTGCTATAACATCGCTATGTTTAAAACCACATTTGGGACAGTGGATTGTTGTTTCAAGAACGTTTCCAAAGTGGGGAATTTCAATTTCTTTCATTACTGATGTAGCAACGCCTTCAACACCACATACTGGACACTTTATAATCATTTCATTAATTTCTGTTGTTTCTTCTTCACCCATTGTAAACATATCCTTTATCTGATAATTCTTTTTCAATTTTTTCAATTGTTGCACTGTTAGCTGCACAGATTGTTAATTCTCTGTATTTTGAAAGTTTATATAAATTATCCAAATCTTTCTTAACCTCAAGATTTTTTTCTATACTTTCTATAAATCTTTTTGCAGAATCATAATTTGAAACTTTAACATCTCTAACAAGAGGGTCTTTAAATCCTTTTAAGCTATAGATTATTTTTTCAATACTTCCATTATTCTGATTTATAATAATGTCAACAACATCCTCTAGTTCCTCAACACTGTTTGTTAATTTAATATTAGTGCATGATCTGTTGATGATTGTCAATATCTGTTCCATTGTTTTATCGATGCTTTCGGTTTTAATTATTGAAACATTATGCTTTTTTGCCTGATGCAGTAAATGATTATGGATAATTCTATTTTCTGTAAAGAAATCCAGTTGTTTTCCACCTCTGTGGATTTGTATTGCGCGTTTAACAAAACGTTCTTTGTGTGATTCCTCATCTGAACTTAAAACAAAAAAGTAAATTTCAGCATAATCTCTGAATTGTTCGATATCAATCAAACCGGGAACTAAATGAACTCCTTCAATGATTATATCATCATAATCTGTTATTGCTCTTTGAATTATTTTTTCAAGGCCTGGAATAACATAGGAAGCATGTTCATCAAAACCTGCAGAAACCAAATCTTCATAGCTTTGGTAATTGGCTTTATTCCTTAAATTTTTATAAGCATCATATGATGAACTATGTAATGCAGGGGCATATTCTTTTCCAATAATTCCCCTAACTACTGCTCTAATAAAATCACTTTCTATTAAATGTTTGATATTTAACTGTTTTGCCAGTTGTGAAGCGATTGTTGATTTTCCAATCCCAGATGCACTTCCAATTAATATAACATAAGGTTTTCTCATGTTTTAGTACTCCATGTTGTCTTTTTTAATAAGTATATTTATTATATTAAAAAGATTTTTCTATAATTCATAACATTATATTTTAATATTAGAAACTATAATAGTTATATATAATATATAATTTTAATATTATTTTTATTATTATGAGATAATTATAAGTTAAGGAGAGATAGTTTTGTATTCAGTAAATTCAGTTAAAGAAATTCAAGATTTAAATCCTTTCATAGTTGTTGGTTGTGGGGGTGGAGGAGAAAAATTCTCTAATCTTGAAGGCATTGAAGCAGTTGGATTCATAGATGATGATGAACGTAAACAAGGTAAACAGTATTGTGGACATATTGTTTCAGAAAGTTTGGAAAAATGTCTGATGGAAAACGATGCTAAGTCCATTGTTATAATGTTGCCTATTGGTGCTGAAGGTACTGCTCTCAAATATGCTGTTCAAGCTATTGATGCTGGATTAAATGTTATTACTTCATTCAGATCATTATCTGTTGAAGATAATCCTGCGTTAATCAAATTTGCTGAAGCAAAAAATGTTGTAATTAAAGAAATTAGTCCAAGATTAGATGTTGTTGAGAAATTTGCTGGTATCGCACCTGAAAAATCTTGTGAAGTTTTACCAAAAATTTCATACACTCCTAAAGCTCCGGTTATTTTTGTTGGAGGAACTTCTCAAGAGTGTGGTAAAAGAACAACTACTAAAAATTTAGGTATTGCAGCTATGGAACGTGGTTTAACTCCAGCTATTATATCTACTGATGAAATGGGACTTGAAGAACCAACAGATTTTAATTTTAGAGCCGGTAGTTTATCCGCAATGGATGTTCCTGCAGCTATTTTGGCTGCTATTAAATATGTTGAAGAGGAAAAAAATCCAGATATTATTTTTATTGAAGGTCAATCTAGCTTAACTGAAAAAGGAAATCCTCATCCAAGAGGTTTGTCTGCAGCTATTTTAATTGGCGCTGCTCCTGATGCAGTAATTGTTGGACATAGACCAAATCATCCATATAGGGAACCTAGAGGAATTGAAGAAGAAATTAAAGCAATTGAATCTCTTGAACCAACTAAAGTTGTTGGTTTATCTATTAACTTAAAAAATGCTGCATTAGATATGGATATTGACTTTTTCGAATCTCAATTTGATTTACCTGTTGAGGATGTTTATAATAACGGTGCTTCAAAACTATTGGATGCTATTTTTGATTATTTAGAGGAGTAATTTATATGAATTATATTGATATTGTTAAAAAAAGTTTAGGCTTTGAAGTAGATGAAGATTCCAGACATCAAAAAAGGAATGTAAGTCCAAATCGTAGTTACTCTAGTCGTCCGAGTCCAAGGCAAAATCCTAATTATGGTGCTAGTCAACCATCTATGCAGGATTTTGATGATATAGAACCCATTATTCCAGAATCATCTTTTTATGAAATTGTTTTAATTAGGCCAAAGACTATTGATGATATAAATTATGTTGTTGATCAGATTCTTGAAGAGAAAAATCCTGTTATTTTAGATTTATCTTTCCTTGAAAGTGAAAGTCCTGCTAATTTTAAATTGGCTGGAGATAAAATTAAACAAATGAGATCTCGTTATGGTGCTCAAGCTTTATTGCTTTCACGCAACAGCGAAAAAAATTTAATTATTCTTTCTCCTAAGAAAGTTAAATTAGTTAAAAAAAGTTAATCGGATAATGCATGTGCATTATTCTTAATCTTATTTTCATAAGTTTTAGGCACACCTAAAAAAATAGAAACATTTAAATACTACTTCTTACTACATTATATTTAGTGATGTAAAATTTAGGTCAACCTAAAAAACACATTGCTTAAACATTATCAGTCGATAATATAACAATCTCCAAAATTAATTTGTTTGAATTAGTTTTCTCACAATTTTCTAATTCAAATATAGGAAAAATATCTGCCAAAATTTTTTCCGAAAAAATATGGTGTTTAAAAAGCTATTAAACACCTTTTATTATCTCTTTTTATAAATTAAAAAATTTTTCAGCATTTTTAAAAGCAACTTTATCAATATCTTTTTTATTAAATCCCTGTCTTGTTAATTCGCGAACAGTTTTGGGAACAGATAACGGATCAGATGCTTTGTTACTGATATCACTGTTTAATAGAAAATTGTCAAATCCATATTCTTCTAAAATACGTATTGCTTCGAATTTATCCATTTTTTGAGGTTGAACCGTGAGACCTAATGTATAATCTGTATCAATTACTTTTTCCACAACATTCTGATTAATGTGGTCTATCACTACATATTCTGGTGAAATGTGCTGTGGAAGTATGTTTAAAATTTCATCCAGTACTTTTCCTTTATTTTTACGTGGTGTATGGATTATAACATTTGTTTTTGTCTCCTGTCCAATATCCAATTGTTTTTTAAATATTTCATATTCTTTTTCTGTTAAATCTTCAAGGCCAATTTCACCGATAGCTATGATATCTCTGTTTTCAATCCATCTGTATAGATTTTCATAAATTATATCTCCATCTACACTTGTGTTGGTTGGATGGATTCCTAATGCAACTTTCAGGTCAAGTCCATATTCTTCTGCTCTTTTTGTATCATAGTTCAAAATTCTCATTAAATGATTTAAAAGAATCGTATCGTTATCTATCTTGTAAGGGTAATATGCACATGTTACTGCAACGTCAATTCCAGATAAATACATTGCATTAAAATCTTCACCAGTTCTTGCATCTCCATGTATATGTGTATCTATCATTTCAATCACTTTTAAAAAAATCTTATTCTTTGTTAATTTCTATGTTGTTCTTAATTAAAAAAATTGCCCTGAGTTTACAAATATTTTAAATAGTTTTTGCAAGTGTGATTATGTGTCTAATCGCACTTCATAATATTTTATATCTAAATTATTATAAATTATAAAATAAGTATTACTGGTGGTGATATTAATGAAAAAGATTTCAAAAACGGTCAATAACTACAATGATATTTCAAAGGATATAAAATTTCTGTCCAATTCCATGGTCAGGTTAACTATACTGAAAAATTTATATGAATCTGCTATGAATATGAAAGACATTAATCAAAAGACAAAGATAAATTATAGCGCAATATCAAATAATATTCATGCGTTGGAGATAAATGGATTAATTTATAGGGAAAATAATCTTTATTACTTGTCTAATGCAATGAGGATTTATATGGGAGATATTTTAAAGTTATCATCATTAATGGTTTTGCTTGAAAGATTATCCCCAGTTTTGCAGAACCATATTGTCAAATCATTGCCCAGGGATTCGATAGATAATTTCCATCTTCTGCATAATATAGATTTAATCGAAGCTGATGGATTGAATATCTATAAAACTTATGATGTAATTGAAAAAGCAATTGACAAGTCAGATTATGTAAATGCAATACTTCCATTTTCATCAAATAACTTTAATGATAGTATAAACAGGTTATTATTAAAGAATAAAAAAATTCATTTATTGTCTCCATTAAATATAAAAGAAATTCTAATTAAAAATTTGGATGTATCAAATGCCAATTTTAAAATAGATTTTTTTGATTTCACTGAGTTTTTGTTGTTGTGCACAGGTAAGAATATGATTTTGGGATTTTTTAAGGATGATGGAACTTATGATCAGAATAGGTTATTGACTTCAACAAATAATGAGTGTATAAAATGGGCGAATGACTTGTTTGAAAATTTTAAAAAAGAGAATATGTAAATGAGTATTTTTCTACTCATTTATAATAATTTTCTAAATATTCTTTTAAATCACTAATAGCTATTCTTTCTTGAGCTTCAGTGTCTCTATCCCTTACAGTAACCATATTATCATCTTTTGTTTCATAATCTACTGTTACGGCAATAGGAATGCCGATTTCATCAGCTCTTGCATATCTTTTACCAATGGTGTTACCTTCATCATATTCAACTTTAAATCCGGCTTCCCTTAATGTATCTTTTAATTCGGTAGCAATTTCAGGAAGTCCGTCTTTTTTAACAAGAGGATATACTCCAACTTGTACAGGAGCTACTGATTTTGCAAATTTAAAGTAGTCTTTTCCTTCAGTTTCTGTAAATGAATGTAATAATACTGAATAAACAATACGGTCAATACCGAAGGAAGGTTCTATTACGTGAGGAATTATTTTTTCACCGGTAACATCTTCTTCCACTTCTTCAATGAGCAGTAATTCTTCCTCTACTTCATATGTGTTATCCAATTCAATAACATATTTTCCGTCATTTTCTAAAGCTGAAATGATTTCTTCAGGGTCAGCCTCTTCAATAGCCTGTTTCACTTTTGGTGAATCTCCCTTAAATACTGGTCCAAATTTGGATAAGTTAGGTTTTACAATTGTTTTTTTAACTTTTTTAGGTTCATCATACTCTTTAAAGACATATAATTCCTCATTACTGAATTTGGAATGGGAAGATAAGTCATAGTCTCCCCTATCAGCAATACCTATGATTTCAACCCAGCCATATTTGTCGGTATTAACTTCAACATCCCAACAGTCAAGAGCATAGTGGGCCATTTCTCCAGCTAAATGTTGGCGGAACCTTAATGCTTCATTAGGTATTCCAATTTCATTTAGGAATTTACGTGCCAAATATAATTGGTAAATTAACATTTCATTAGCAACAATGCCTTTGTCAAGAGCTTCGCGGGCAGTGATTTCCAAAGGTTCCAAATCTTTTTCCTGAACTTCCTGTGAATTTAATCTCAATGTTTCATTTTCAATCTGTGAAAATTTAGGTGTTGTTTTATCTTCAGGGTCTAAAAAGATTTCAGCTTCAGCCTGTGTAAATTCTCTAAGTCTTATAACCCCTTGTCTTGGAGAGATTTCATTTCGGTATGCTTTTCCTAATTGAACTGCACCAAATGGAAGTTTTCCTCTGAAGAATCTTTCAAGACGTTTGAATAGAATGAATATTCCCTGTGCTGTTTCAGGTCTCATATAACCTACTTTATTTCCTTTTGCACCAATTTCTGTTTTAAACATTAAATTGTAATCCCAAATTTTAGCCAAATCTCCTCCACATTCAGGACATTTAATATTATTTTCAGCTACAATTTTATCCATTTCACTGTTTTCAAGACTTTCCACGTCTTGTCCGATGGCTTCTTCAATAATGTGGTCTGCTCTGTAAACTTCTCCACAGCTTTTACATTTCGTCATTGGGTCTGTAAAATTGTCAACGTGGCCGGATGCTTTAAGGACTTCTTTAGGCATTACTGTTGGTCCTTCTATTTCATAAAATCCTTCACCAGAAACATATTGTTTTCTCCATTTTTGCATAATGTTGTTTTTTAAACTTGCTCCTAGCGGACCATAATCAGTGAATCCTGATACTCCAGAATATATTTCAAATGATGGCCATAAAAATCCTCTTTTCGCACTTATATTTGTCATTTTGTCATGATTCATAAATATTAACTTCCATTTATTTTTTTAAGTCATAATCTAATTTAACTCTACTACTTTCAGGTTTTGTCTGTCCCATATATTTACTGCCTCTATCAGGATGTCCGTAAGGCAATTCTGCAGGTGTTGTCATTGTTTCAAAAACAATTTGACATACTCTTTGGCCAGGATAGAGAGCAACAGGCATCGCTCCAATATTTGAGATTTCAAGTGTAATATTGCCTTCAAATCCCGGATCAATAAAACCTGCTGTTACATGCATTGTAACACCAAGTCTTCCGATGCTTGAACGTCCTTCTACACGGGCTACAAGGTCATCGGGAACTTTAACATATTCTGAAGTTGTAGCTAATGCAAATTCATTAGGATGAATAATGAATGCTTCTCCTTCCGGAACGGTAGTTGATTCCATGTAAGATGCAATGTCTTCTTCATCTTTTGGATCAATATATGCTTTTCTAATTACTTTAAATACTTTGAATTCATCTCCTAATCTCATATCAACAGAAGAAGGTTGTATTTGTTTTTCATCTAAAAGGGGATCGATAACGATTTTTCCCTCTTTTATATATTCTTTTATCGTTTTATCACTTAAAATTGCCATTTTATCACACAATAAATTTTATTTGTATTCAATTAAGTTTTCCATCCTATTAACAACATTGTCAATAGTTTCATCTGTATAATCAATTGTAAGGGCTCCAAATTTACAGGAATTTACACAAAGACCGCAACCTTTACATTTATCAGAATCAAGGGTAATTTTGCCATCTTTTTCTTCAATTATTTCAAACATACATGCGTTTAAACATTTCTTACAGTTTTTACATTTATCAATATCAAATTTAACTTTTACTCCATCTAATCTTTCTAATTTATCGCTTATGTCATTATGTAAATGTGAGTACACTTTCCATAAACAACAGCATGGGCAACAATGACATATTGTAAGTAAACCTTCTCCAGGCCTAACATTCATCCAAACTGTATCGATTTTGTTTCTACCAATAATATGGCTTAAACCAGCAGCATCAGCCCTATCAACTTGAGCTAAAGCCTCTTCAACTGTTGCTTCATGACATATTTTACGAGGTATTTTTCTGGATGTCGGTCCAAGGAAAATGCATCCGATGTCTTGAGGATAATCTTTACAGTCGGTAGATGTTCTGCATAAGCATGAATTCATTATAACAATATCGTCGCAGCGCCTTATAACGTCTTTAATTACATCAGTTGGAAGAAATTCTGACTTTTCAGCCTCAATCTTTTTATTAACATTAATGGTATTGGGTATCACAACAATTTCATCTTTTTCAAAAAACATTTTGTCAATGACTTTTTTGGCTATTGTTGATTTTTTGGTTAGTCCTGCAATTCGAAATCTCCAATTAAAGATTCTATTGACAACAGCTATGCTTATTTCTGCAAAACTTTTTCTTTTCATGATTACTCCAACTTGTTTTTTAATCTTCTAAGGATGCCTTTAAATGTATGGGCTTCTCGACCTGTAATAAATGCTCTATTAATAATATTTTTAAAGGTTTTTAATCCATTTTTCTTTTTATGTTCTGGAATATCAAGAGTGTTTATTAAATCAGTCATGTCTTTTATCAAATATTCTTTTTCAAGTGAAGAACTTTCTTCAAGTCCTTCTACAGCATATTCATGTTTGTTTTTAAATAATTCATAAAATATTATTGCCGCAGCATGTGAAATATTTAAAATAGGATATGTTGGGTCTGTTGGAATAGAAACACAAATATCACAATCATCTATTTCTTTGTTTGAAAGTCCATCACCTTCTCTTCCGAATAATAATGCAATTTTGTTGTTGATGTTGATACTTTCAGACAATTGTTCTGGTTTCAATGGAATTCTGGATAAATTGTAGCTTCCCCCAGCAATCCCTGTTGATGCAATCTTAAAATCAATTCTTTTTGACTGATAAAATTCATCTAAACTTGGGTAGGTTAAAGCATTTTCAACAATATATTTGCCGTGTGTTGCCTGATAATATGCTTCAGGAGTTAATTTTGGCGGATTTATTAAAACTAAGTTTTTCAATCCGAAATTTG
The DNA here is from genome assembly GCA_900317865.1 of uncultured Methanobrevibacter sp. Lineage (GTDB taxonomy): Archaea > Methanobacteriota > Methanobacteria > Methanobacteriales > Methanobacteriaceae > Methanocatella. The sequence goes on from ONIK01000029.1 coordinate 12,763, forward strand.
CCATTGTTCTTGCAAGAAATCCTATATTTCCTGGAGTTTCACATTCAACAAAAACAACATATATATTATTTTTAAATGAATTTAGTTCGTCATCTTCTTCCTTTTTGTTTTGTTGTAAATCTTTAATAGCTAATGATTGTCCTCTTGATTTTGCTTTTTTTGTAGAAGTTGATTTTTTTTCAGCTTTTTTTTCTTCTTCCGGTGAAGTGACGGGTGTAGTTTCAACTACTTTTTGTTCACTTACAGCAGCATCTCCTATTTTAATCAACTCCCTTATTTTTTATTATTCGTATGCTTTTTCTAATAGCTCTAGAATATGCATTACTTTAACATTTTCTTCATTAATATCATCCAATCCGTCTTGAAGGTTTCTTTGACAGAATGGACATATTGTAATTACTGCATCAGCATTCGTGTCTTTAATCATTGATGCTTTGGATTTGGAAAGTTCCATTGCAATTTCTGGTCTTCCGGATTTTATTCCTCCTCCAGCACCGCAGCATTGGCAAGGATAAAGCATTTCTTCAAATTCAACACCAGGAACCTTTTCGATTATTTCACGAGGTTGGTCTTTAATGCCTTGGCCTCTGCCTAAATGACATGGGTCGTGGTAAGTAACTTTTATGTTTACCTCTTTCATTTTATTTGTATCAAGTTTATCAACTAGAAATTCACTTATATCCATTACATTTAGTTTTGAACCAAATTTAGGATGATCATTTTTAAGTGTAGCACCACAACCGGAACATAATGTGATAACAGTATCATAATCTTTGAAGACTTCTTTATTTTTGTCAACTAAACTTTGAACAAGTTCTGTCTGACCAGTTCTTAAAAGTGGAGAACCGCAGCATACCTGTCCTTCAGGTATATCTATTTTAATATCATTTGCTTCAAGAACTTTAAGTAAGCTATGTCCTATTTTCTGCAGTTTATTGTCAAGCATACAACCGGTAAACAATGCTACTTTGGAACCATTGTAATTGTCTACTTGACTGATAAAGCTTTCGCCATCTACACTGACTGATCTGCCTGTTTCTTTAATATTGTCATTAAATGCAACATGTTCAGGTAGTGGTCCCAAGTTTTCGGAACATGCAATGGCTCTCATTTTTTCAATTGCATCACCAAATGTATTGATGTTTTTAGGACACACTGCTAAACATTTTCCGCAGCTGGTACAATTATACAATCCTTCTTCCAAACCTTCTTTCAGACGGTCAATGTCGTCACGAGGGTCGGATTCAAATTTGGATATGTATCTCATTATATATGGTCCGCCAAACTCGGCGGTTGCAACATTAACGACAGGACAACTTGAAAGACATGAATAACATTCAATACAACTTCTCACTTTTTTAGTGTTAAGAGTATCTTCTTTTGTCAAAGTTGTATCTAATTTATCACGTTTTTGTGAATGTAAATTTAGTTGCAGGTCTTTGACTTTATTTTCAATTCCACTTTTATCAACTATTAAATCTTTAATAACCGGAAAATTAAGAGGTTCAATCCTTGCATTGTCTTTAATCTCTTTTTGACATGCAAGTGCACCATTTCCATTAAATAAAATTCCGCAAGATCCGCATTGGCCGGCTCTACATGACTTTCTAAAGCTAATATCTGCATCATATTTTTGGTTAATTGCTTCAAGAGCATCCAAAACCATCATTTGCGGTTTTTTTTCAATTTCATAACACTCCATATGGGGTTCATCATCTACTTCTTTATTGAACCTGGAGACATAAACCTTAATCATCATTTCTCCCTCTTTATAAAGTTAGTCAAAATAACTATAAATTTATAATATATTTATTTTTATTATTATATATGATTTTTACTTATCAAAATATTGGTGAAAAAATAAAATTTATTAATTTGTGGATTTGTCTTAAAAAGGAGTTATTTTCTTTTTTTTTCTTCTATAATTTCGACTTTTTCTTCTATAATTACAATTTTTTCTTCCATAAAATTATCCCCGTTTAAAATATTTTTCGCTACGATATATGTGATAATGGAAAATACTACTTCACTTATTGTTATTCCAATCAAAACACCTACTCCTGAAGTAAAAATTTTGGATAACAATGCAATGATTATTATTTCAAAAATTATCAAACCATTTGTTAATAATAATGAATGATAACTTTTTCCAATTCCATCTAACATTTTATTTGATATTATCGTTGTCTCTTCAGCGGATATTATGACAATACCAAATAATGCAATATAAAATACTGATGTTTCAGCTCCTGTAATGGAAAATAAAGCAAATCCATAATCTCTTATGAAGAAGAATACTATAGTAGTAATTAGGGAAATAATTAATGAATATTTGAGTGTGTAATTATAAATTTCCTTTAATTTATTGAGTTTTTTTGCACCAAATAACTGTCCACAAATAGTTACTAATGATTTACTGAATGCTTTTTGTGGTGTTGTGATTAATGTTTGAATTTGTGATGCTGTTGAATATAGTAATACTCCAATTTGACCAAGTTGGGCAATTAAAATTTTATTAATATACATCATGTAAAAACTCCATAACATGTTCATGATAAAATTTGGAATAGCTACTACAAATATTTCATAAACAATTCCTACTTTGAAATAATTAAAGTTTAAAACAACTTGGGTTTTTCCACTTAAATATAAATATAAGAAACCGATGACAGAAATTGCTGTAGATACTATTGATGCATATGCTACACCTAAAATTCCCCAATTAAAAACAAAAATAAAAAGAGGATCCAAAATTAAATTTATAATATTTGTTATAATAATTATGATAGTTGGCGTTCTTGTATTTCCTTCTGCTTGAAGAGTACTTACAAATAAACTTGAAATAAGAAATATAGATGAAAATATAAATATTGGAGTTAAATAAGTTATTGCTAAATCAATAGATTTGGTAACACCCATTATATTCAATATATCTTTTAAAAAGGGTGTAACTAATATTAAAACTACGCCTAGTATGATACAAGTCAGAATACCATGCAAAATTGAATTATATGAACTTTCATAGTCTTTTTCACCTATTTCTCTTGATATTATTGAATTAGTTCCAATACCTATTGATTCTCCAAATCCTAATATCATTATAATTAATGGGTGGGCAACACCAACTGCGAAAAATGCTTCATGACTTAATTGTGATACCCAAAATAAATCAATTATAGAATATAATGAATTAAAAAGTGAAAGAAGCAAAATTGGTGTAGAAAGTTTCCATAATGCATTTTTTGGATTATTTATTATATCTATATTTTCAGTCATTATCATTAATTTATTTTATTTTATATAAATAATTTATTTCAATAATAATGTATATTGATTTAATTTTTAACGGTTAATAATATGATTATTCGCAGAATCCATTATATATTGCGATAATTTAAAATTTTTTTCTTTTAGTTTTTTACTTATTTTAATTTAAATCAAAGAATTGGGTGTTTTTTTGGTTGTTAAACAATTATTGATAGGATATTTTCATTGTTTTCTTAAAAAATAGGATATGTATTTTTTCCAATTTTGTTCTTATTTTTTAAAATACTTAAAAGATAAACATATTAGTACTAAGATTAACAAATAAATATAATAAGATAGGGTAAATTTAAGTAAAATTTTCTCTTAAAAAATAAATGAAATTTAAAAATTATTTTAAGAGAATAATTGGTTTAAACTTAGTAAAATTACAAAATACAGTTAAAGATTAATTTTACAAATGTTTGCCAACATCTCTATTAATAGTATTTTGAGGAAAGTATATGAATTTGAAAGAATTAGTCACAGGGGAATCAGGTGATAAACAATTTTTATTAGGTAATGAAGCTGCCGTAAGGGGTGTTATCGAAGCAGGTATCTCTATTGCAGCCACTTATCCCGGTACTCCTTCATCAGAAATTGGAAATATATTATCTGTCTTAGCTAAAGATGCAAATATTTATTTTGAATTTTCCACTAATGAAAAAGTCGCAATGGAGGTAGCAGCAACAGCAGCAGCTTCAGGGCTTCGTTCATTCACATTCATGAAGCATGTTGGAATGAATGTGGCTGCAGATTCATTTATGACTACTGCATACACTGGCGTAAATGGTGGAATGGTAATTTTAAGTGCAGATGATCCTTCACTCTTTTCATCACAGAATGAACAGGATACACGTAATTATGCACGTTTGGCAAATGTTCCTGTATTAGAACCTTCTAATTGCCAGGAAGTTAAGGACATGGTTAAATATGCATTTGATTTATCAGAAGAATTTAATTTGCCTGTTATTGTAAGAACGACTACTCGTGTATCACATATGCGTGGTGTAGTCGAATTTGGTGATGTTAAAGACAATTCATCTAATAATGATAATCATTGGATGAGGGGTCATTTTGATAAAGACCCGTCCAAATATGTACCTGTTCCTGCATTTGCCGGTAAAATGCATGAAAGATTATGTGATAAAATCAGTAAAATTAACAATGAAACAAACAATTCTAAATTTAATGATTCAACATCATTTGCTAATAATAAAAAATATGGTGTGATTTCTTCAGGAAGTGCATTCAATTATGCTTTTGATGTTATTAAATATAATAATTTGGATATGGATATCTTAAAAATCGGATTTTCCTACCCATTTCCGGATAAAAAAGTCTTGGAATTTATTAAGGATTTGGATGAAGTATTTGTTGTTGAAGAAGTTGACCCTGTAATGGAAAAAGAAGTTTTAGCTATTATTGGTCGTGAAAACCTTGATATTGTGGTTCATGGTAAACTGGATGGAACTTTGCCTCAATGTTATGAATTCAATTCAGATATTGTAAGTAAAGGTTTTAATAATGTTTTAAACTTCATGAATAATGAAAATATTACTTTTACTGATAGTTTAAATGAATTAAGTGATTCTATTCCATCAAGAGCTCCTGTATTATGTGCGGGATGTCCTCACAGAGCAATGTATTATGGAATCAATATAGCTATTGATGAATTGGGTTTAAAAACTTCTGATGTTGTTTTTGCATCTGATATTGGATGTTATACCTTGGGTATTAACCCTCCGTACAATGCTGCAGATTATTTATTGTCTATGGGTTCCAGTGTAGGAGATGGCTGCGGATTTTCAGTTTCGACTGATCAAAAAGTAGCAAGTTTCATTGGAGATTCTACATTTTTCCATAGCGGTATTTCACCATTAATCAATGCAGTTCACAATAAACATAATTTTGTATTGACTGTTTTAGATAATAGGATTACTGCAATGACTGGCGGTCAGCCAAACCCGGGTATTCCTGTAGATGGAATGGGTGATGAAGCGCCAGAAATATCTATTCGTAAATTGGCTCTAGCCTGTGGCGTAGATTATGTTCGTGTTATTAATCCGTTTAACTTGGAGCAGGTTGTCAAAACATATAAGGAAGCTTTTGAAAGGGATGATACTGTAGTAATCATATCAAAAGCACCATGTACTTTAATTAAAGGTTTAACCAAAAAACCTCCAGTTACTTTAGTTGAATCTAATTGTAATCATTGTGATAAATGTGTAAATGAACTTGCATGTCCGGCTATTTCAAAAGTCGCCGGAAAAATTGAGATTGATAAGTCATCATGTGATGGATGTGGTGTCTGTATTCAGGTTTGTAAATATGGTGCATTGGAGGTGGGAAAATGAGCTACAGTATTTACATTTGTGGTGTAGGAGGTCAAGGAATTATTAAAACCTCTGTTATTATTGGTGAAGCAGCAATGAACCAAGGTTTGGATGTTGTAATGAGTGAAATTCATGGAATGTCACAAAGAGGGGGATCTGTATCAACTGAACTTAAAATAGGTGATTTCAACAGTTCAATCATTCCAGATACAACAGCAGACATGTTGCTTTCATTTGAACCTATAGAAACAATCCGCGGATTACATAAAGTAAATAAGGATAGTAAAATTGTATATAATACTCATCCGATTATTCCATCTTCAACAAATGAAGCTTATCCGAGTGTTGATAGTATTACTAATGCTTTAAAAGAGAATTTTACTCATGTTCTGCCTATTGATGCTACTGATTTGGCTTTGGATGCGGGAAATATATTATCTTTAAATATGGTACTTTTAGGTGCAGTAACTGCTGATGATAATTTCCCATTATCAAAGGATTCAGTAATTGATGCAATGAAAAATAACTTGCATCCAAAATTCCATGAGTTAAATTTGAAAGCTATTGAAAATGGATACAATTCAATCAAAGGTTAAATATTTATATATTATTATGATTAAATCTTTAAACAGATAGAAAAGTTGGGATATTATGGCTTACCAAATAGATAATGCTATTGTAAAAAAAGATAGAACTGGAAAATTAACACTAATTGATCCTGAAGGTCATTTTCAAGATGAAGATGCTTTCATAGCAGTTAAAAGTGATGATTTAATTACAATTCAACTTTTAATTAATAGTATCTTAAACAATGATTTTAAAAGCTGGAGAGAACTTGGTACAATTCCAGATTCAGAACCAGTTAAAAGTTTACTTCCACGTTT
>ONIK01000026.1 GCA_900317865.1 uncultured Methanobrevibacter sp.
GGAGGAGGATTGTCTGCAGCATTTGCTGAACATTTGGCTGTTATTGATTTGCCTCAACCTGAAAACTTAATTTTAATATCTCCTTGGCTTGATGTGTCAATGTCTGGAGATTATGATGAAGTGGAAGTTGATCCAATGCTTGGAGTGGATGGACTGCGTGAAATGGGTGAAACATGGGCAGCTGAACTTGATTCCAAGGACTATAAAGTGAGTCCGCTCTTTGGAGAAGTAGAAAATCTTCCAAAAACAACACTTTTCGTAGGAACTCATGAAATATTTTATCCGGATGTTGTAAAATTCTATAACAAACTAAAAGATAATGGTGTTGACGCTGAACTTAATGTTGGTGAAGAAATGACTCATGTTTATGCTATTTACCCATTGGTTTCAGAATCAAAGGAAGCATTCAAACACATTGTTGAAGTAATTTTAGATTAAATGAGGAGTTAACTGCAGAATTATTTAACTCCTTTTTATAATCAATTATTTAAATTATAATTAATGTGAAATTTTATAATATGCTTTTTAACATTGGTCATATCCTATCTTGTTAATTCAATATATTATAAACTTTCATTTCAACTTTTTATTGAATTTAACTATTTTTATGCAGAATTAATAATTCAAAAACTGCCTTTCACAAAAAATTTCAAATCAACAAGGTTTTTAGAAAGAGTCTTTCTGAGATGAATTGTTAACATTTATATAATATTAATTATATAAAATAATAATGGCTAGACTGGAGGGTTAGGGGTCCTCTGTAAGCACACACCCCCTTTGGTGCAGTCGAAGTTCAAGAGGCGGCTTTTTAAGAAAGTATGAGCCTGGAAAAACAACATAGAAACTTCGTCCTACAGGATTAATGGTGGTGAGGTCTTTACTGGAGGGTAAAGAAGAATCATCTTTGATATAGGAACGTGTCAGGCCCGGAAGGGAGCAGCTCTACTATTAACAATTGATGCTTGTAGTATCCCGGGGTGGAGTTGGGTTTTCAGATCACTTATATTTTTGAGATTTGTCCACTCTTGAACGTGCCATTTATAATAATGAATAAGTTTATAAGTAACTTTAAACATATAATGTTATATCTTGTTTTATTTATGTCGGGATGGCCCAGCCTGGTACGGCGTCGGACTGCTAATCCGATGGTCATATGACCACCCGGGTTCAAATCCCGGTCCCGGCGTTTATATTTATTTTAATTGTCTATTTCTTGTTTGTGTTCATATTCCAGTCCTAATGGGCAAGTATGTACTGAAACTGACTTTATTTTATCTATTTTTAAAACATTCTGCTCAACTTCATGTGCGATTTTATGTGATTCATTAACGCTTAAATCTCCATTAACTTTTATATGGAGAAAAACAACATAATAAGGACCATAATTGTCTACTTTAATATTATGGGCTTCATAGGCATTTGGTGTATTGTTTGCGACTTCTTCTATTTCTCTTATTATATCTTTAGGAACTTTGCCTAAAATATTATTAATATTATCTTTACCTATTTCAAATGCCGTTTTCATGATTAATAATCCGATTATTATTCCTACAATCGGATCAAGCATTGGATAACCCATATTTGCTACAAGAATACTAATTAAAATTGCTATTGATGAATAAATATCCGTTTTTTGATGATGGCCATCTGCTTCAATGGCGGGACTGTCTATTTTTTTTCCTATTCCAATAATATATCTACTAACAGCGATGTTTAAAATTATGCCGACAACTGCTATTAACGCAGCATAATAATCTGGAACGGTAATTAAGTTTGGGTTTATAATTTTTTCTATAGCATTTACTATAATTTCCCATCCTATTATTACCAAAAACATAAGGATAATAAGTCCGGCTATTGCTTCTGCCCTGCCATGACCCATAAGATGTTCTTCATCTGAAGGTTTTTGTCCTACTTTAAATCCTGCAAATGCTATAATTGTAGTTAGGATATCTGAAAATGTGTGGAATCCTTCAGCAATTAATGCATAACTTCCACTAATATATCCTACAGTAATGTTTAATGCTGTTAAAACAATATTTGAAATAATAGCTACAATGGCTGCTTTATTTCCTTCTTTATTTCGATTTTCATCCATTTACTATTTTCTCCTCTAAAATGTCCATGGCTTTTGCAATATTTTCATATGAATTAGCATAAGACATTCTCACATGTCCTTTTCCATTTGATCCAAAAGCTGCACCCGGAACAGTTATCACTCCAGCTTTTGCTGCTTTTTGAACAAAGTTTTCATCTTCAATTTTTGGAAATACGTAAAATGCACCTTCTGCATTTACAGTTTCATAACCCATTCCATTTAATCTATTAACAATTAAATCTCTTCTTCTTTTAAATTCTGCGACCATTTTATTTACTTCATCCTGTGGTCCTCTTAATGCTTCTAAAGCACCTTTTTGGGATGTTGTTGTAGCGCATGCAATATTGTATTGATGAATTTTAAGCAGTTCTTCACATAAATCCTCATTGGCAGTAAGATATCCTATTCTTAATCCAGTCATAGCATATGTTTTTGAAAATCCGTTTAATGTAACTACGTTTTCACTCCATTTTGCTGGAGAATAGTGCTTTTTACCATAAATTATTTTTTCATATATCTCATCTGAAATGATGATGAAATTGTTATCCATAGATAAATCTGCAATAGCTTTAATGTCTTCTTTTTCCATTACTGCTCCGGTAGGGTTTGATGGTGAATTCAATATTATTGCTTTTGTGTTTTTGGTTATTTTTTCTTCAACGTCACTGGCTTTTAATTTAAATTCATTTTCCATTTTGCATTCAACAGGAATTGTCTGCCCGTCTGCAAGCTCAATACATGCACCATATGATAAAAAACTAGGATTTGGTAATATTACTTCATCACCTTTTTCTATAAATGCCTGTGCACACAGATATAGACCTTCACTTGCCCCAACGGTTACTATAATGTTTTCTGCATTAGTTTTTATTCCATTATCATTTTTAAATTTTTTAACGATTTCTTCTCTTAATTCAATGTAACCTTTATTTGGAGTATAATGAGTATCATTTTCATTGATTGATTCAATCATTGCATTTTTGATGTTTTCAGGAACATTAAAGTCAGGTTCACCAATTCCCAAATTTATAGCATCAGGATTTGTCACTTCAAACATTTTTCTTATCTGAGATAATTCAATTTTTTCAGTTCTTTTTGCTGGATTAATCATGATTATTCCTCTTATAATTATATTATATATTAATTGTTATATGTTAATTTTCACAGGCACCACAGTTATAACATGGTGATTCATTGCACCATGGAGTTTGCTTTTTACTTTGCATTCTTTTGAATTCAATTTTTAAAAATTCTTTTTTTACTCCAGTATCGATTTTGTCCCAAGGAAGATTATCATCAATATTATACTTGGGTAAATATTCCATCCATTCATGTATGGTTACATTTTGCGATAATGATTTTTCAATAATTGTTGAAACATCACTATTTCCACAGGATAATATATACTGGATGAGTGCTTTTTTAGGACTTTCTATCTTTATGTTAAATTTACGCAAATGTTTTTTAATATATTTGCTTTTATGTTTTATGTCCTTGAAATTATAACTCGTCCATTGTAGTGGAGTATGGGGTTTTGGAACAACGGGATTGATACTGAATTTTATCTTTTTTCTTGAGGTATGCATGTTTCCAATTTTTTCAATATATTCACAAAGACTTTCAATATCATCCATTGTCTCATATGGCAGTCCCATTAAAAAATATAATTTTATATTGAAGTCAAGTTTTATTGCATCTTCAATTACTGAAAATATCTTTTCATCGGGTATGTCCTTATTAATTCTTTTTCTTAAAATATCTATTGACTCCGGTGCAAGAGTAATTGTCTTTAAACCACTTTCTTTTAGATGTTTTAAACTTTCATATGTAATTGATTCTATTCTAAGTGATGGTGTTGAAATCTGGAATTTTTTTTCTTCAAGTTTTCTTATCAATGTTTCAATTTGTGAATAGTCACTAACTGCAGCTCCGATTAATGTAATTTTATTTAAGCCTGTAGTCTGTCTTGTTTTTTCGGCAATGTTAATTAATTTATCGATATTTGTTTCTCTCATCGGCCTATAAATGTAACTCGACATGCAAAATCTACAGCCTCTTGTACATCCTCTTGATACATTCAGCATTATGGAGTCACTAAAGACAGTAGTATAGGCTTCATCATCGCTTTTTGTAATTATGGGTTCAGTTATATGGTATGCTTCATCCATATTTTTTACCAGTGCAATTTTTGCATTGTTGTTGAATTCCGGAATGTAAACTCCGTCAATATCTAAAAAATTACTTAAACCTTTATTTTCCAGGTATCTGTCTAGAAATTTATCCAGTATTACTTCTCCTTCACCAATAATAAAAATATCAATATATTCTGATAAGGGGGTCGGGTTGGCACTGGCACATGGTCCGCCTGCAATAATTAATGGATCATTTTCATTTCTTTCGCTGCGTTTCAGTGGGATATTTGCCTTTTTTAAAAGTTCTAAAACATTAAAATAATCTTCTTCAAACTGTAATGAGAAGCTGATAATATCAAATTTGTTTAGTGGTGTATTGGACTCAATTGAAGTGGTATTGGGAAATGTTACTCTCTCACACCATGTATCATTTCTTTCATTAATGAAATTATATAATATATTATATCCTAAAGATGACATTGCTGTGCGGTATATGTTGGGGTATGTTAAAGCAAATCTGATGTTTATTTTTTTATAATCTTTCTTGAAAATATTGTCTTCAAATATCATTTTTTTCATTTTTTTATATTTTCATTTATCTTGGTTATTTTTTTAATTTTTCTATTATATGTACTTTATTTTATTATTAATTAATCTTAAATTTTTGTTTTTAATTTTAATTAGGTTGTTTTTAATCATTTTTTCTTAAACAATTAAACTAATGGAGTATCTATATTTCATAAGGTCGCTTATGAATGAATTTGAATTCAAGATATTTAAGCTTGTTTTAATCTATTCTAATATAAATTTTCTTTTTTAATTGATTTATGCATATTTTAAAGCTATTTTTGTTAATATAATTAATTTTAAGTCCTTTTTTTAATATTGTGGTTTTAATAACATTTATATATTATTAAATTATAATCTTTATTTACTCATTATGAATACTAATCTTAGTATATATCATATTTTTATTAAAATTTTCGTAATGAGAATAAGAGGTGGAAAAATTTCTAATATAAGGAAAGTAATGTTTTTTTCTGTTGTTTTCATGACCTTTTTATTGATGGGGTCAGTATCAGCAATAGATTATAATATTACTGCAGATGATACAAGTTTATTAAATGAAAATAATAAAATTGTTTTTTCTTCACAAAGTTTAGAAGTTTCTAGTTATGATTCTATCTCAGAGACTGGTTCTCATGATGATAATATTACAATTACTTCTTCTGAAGAAGGTGAATTATTAACATCTCAATATATCTCTGATGATAATACTGTCGTTGCTTCCAAGATGGCGACTTCATTAATTGGAAATGATACAGAATTATACTTTAAGAATGGAACCGCATTTAAAGTTGAATTATCCGATAGCGATGGCTCTTTATTAGCTAATCAAAGTGTAATTTTCAATATTAATAATGTAAATTATACTAGGACAACTAATAATGAAGGTATTGCTTCTATAGGGATAAATTTAATCCCTGGGGAATATAAAATTTCATCTTTCTATGCAGGCACAAATGATTATGTATCTTCTTCTACTACAAATATAGTTAAAGTATTATCCACGATTTCCGGAGAAGATATTGAGAAATACTATAGAAATGACACTCAGTTTTATGTTACATTGATTAACGGTCAGGGTAATTTATTAAATAATACAACCGTTATTTTTAATATAAATGGTGTATTTTATGAAAGAAAAACTAATGAAAATGGAACTGCAAGGTTAAATATTAATCTTAATGCTGGTGAATATTTTATAACTACAACCAACACGGTCAATGGTGAAACTAAAGGTAATAATGTCACTGTTTTATCTACTGTTGATGGTAATGATGTAGTTAAATATTATAAAAACGACACCCAGTATTATGCTACATTTTTAGATAATGTAGGTAAACCATTAGCTAATACTAATGTATCATTTAATATAAATGGTGTTTTATATAATCGTACAACTAATGCTAAGGGTATTGCAAAGATGAATATTAATCTTTATCCAAATAATTATACTATTACTGCTATTAATCCTATTAATAATGAGGGGCATGGTAATTATATTGAGGTTTTACCTACAATGTCTGCTGATGACTTGACCATGAACTATAGGAATGGTAGGTTTGCAGTTAATGTTGTTGATGATGTTGGAAATCCATTGGCTAATACTAATGTAACATTCAATATTAATGGTGTATTCTATAATCGTACCTCTGATGATGATGGTAATGCTTATTTAAATATCAATCTTAATGTAGGTCAATATATTATAACATCTATGGATTATAGAGGTTTGTCCATATCCAATAATATTACAGTTAATAAAGCAAATACTACAATAACCGGTAAAAATGCTCATGTTATTATTAGTATTCCTAGAAATTATACTGTTCATTTAATGGGTGAGAATAATCGTACTGTTGAGGGCGAAATAGTGCACTTTAAATATGCCAATTATACCGTTGATGCAGTTACTGATAAAAATGGTAAGGCAAGTATTGCATTAAATAATCTTTCAATAGGATCTTATTCCATTGAATATTGGTTTGATGGAAATATGAATTATTATCCATCAGCGTCAAGCAGTAAGTTAATAGTAGCTAATTCAACTGTAATCGTATATGGTGAAGATTTGGATATGGTTTATCATGACGGTTCTAGGTTTGATGTTAAATTGACTGATTTATCAGGTAAAGCATTATCTAATAGAACTATTACATTTAATATAAACAACGTTGATTATAACCGTACTACTAATGATGAAGGTATTGCAAGTATTGCTATTAATTTAATTCCTGGTACATATACAATTACATATACCCATTCTAAAATTGATGAAATGGATTATTATCAAGAATCAAATACTGTTGTTGTTAATAAATTGTATGCTAAACTCATTGCAGAAGATGTTTTCATGGAATTTGGGGACGACGGTAATTTTATTGCAAAATTAGTTGATATTAATAACACTCCTGTTAGTGACGTTATTATTAATATGTCTATTAATGGTGTTGACTATTCCAGAGTTACAAATAAGTCCGGTGAAGCTAAATTACATATCGGCCTTATAACAGGATATTATCCAATCGTCACTTCAATTGATAATGGATTCTATTCAGCAAAATCTATAACCAATCATGTTTTAGTTAACGGTACTATATTTGAAGCAGACGATATTGACGTAATTATAGGAACTGCTGGTGAGTTCCATGCTGCATTATTTGATGCTTATCATAAACCTATTGTAGGGGCTAATATTACATTTTATTATAATGATATCACTACATGGGCTATAACTAATTCCAATGGTGTGGCAAGTATTAACATAGAAAATTTAATTGCTAAAGGCACATATCCTATTGTTTTCAGTTATAAAAATAATTCTGGTATGGCATATATTCATGTTAAAGGAACAATCAGTATTAATGAGTTAATTTCGGCTGCTAATTATGTGAATGGTTATATTGAAGCTAATGCTGCATTACCTGATGTAGTTCAAGTCGGTGATGATATTTTCACTAATGCTGAATATTTATATTTATTATCTGAAGCTATTGTCAGTATAAGTATGGGTGATTTATCTGATTTGTATATTTTAGGTACAATAAATAGTCCTTCTGATCCTGGCGCTGCAGCGGATATGGGTAATTTCAATGATTTCGTTAATCTTGCAAATAATCTGTTGCTTATTATGGGTTCAGGTAATACACCTAATTCCGTTGATACTAACATTGGTACAATAGGTTATGATGGTGTTGTTTATGCGTTTACTCGTGTCATAGTATATTATGGTTTAACTAATCAGTTACCTGGTACAGTATCTATTAAATCCCTTAAATTGTATGAACCTCAAAGTGTTTTAGATAATAAGAATACAATTACTGATTTAAGCCCATACTTATCCAGTTCTACTAACTGTCAGGTTACAAATGAAGCTATTGTAAATCTGGCTAGGAGTTTGACAGCTTCCTGTACAAATTCCTATGATAAGGCAGTAGCAATTTATAAATATGTTAGGGATGAAATTTCTTATAGTTTCTATTATGATACTCATTATGGTGCTGTAGGCACTTTGAATGCCGGAACAGGTAATTGTGTTGACCAAGCTCATTTATCCATTGCTTTATACAGGGCAGCAGGACTTCCAGCTAGATATGTGCATGGAACATGTTCATTTAGTAGCGGCGGTGTTTATGGTCATGTATGGGTTCAAGTTTTACTTGGGGATACATGGGTTGTTAGTGATTCAACTAGTAACAGAAACTCATTTGATAATGTAGTTAATTGGAATAATTATAATTATGATCTTCATGGTTATTATTCAAGTATTTCATTCTAATTAACTTCTTTTTTTTCTTTTTTTTTAAAGAACTGATTTATTAAACTATTTTTTCCAAATTTATGTAATACTTGTTGATAATTTTATATTTAATATAATTCAAAAATTTATATGCAATCTTAAATTATTTTTAACTTACAAAAATCACCAAGTTTAAATATAATTTTTCATAAAATTTATTATGTATTCATAGATAAATATTCATTTTTTTATTAGAATATTCGTTGGTTGATAGGTGGTGAAAAAATTTTTAATAAGCGTTATCTAATAATTCTTTCTATTGTTTTGATATTGTTCATTATTATTGGTTCTGCTTCAGCAACTGATTTAAACAATGCATGTGATGATACAAATTTATTAAATAGTAATGTGACTATTTTTTCAGAGAATTTGGATGTTTCTAGTTCGGATTCTATTGGGGAAGTAAATTCTAATTATGGTGGAGAAAATTATTCTTCTAATGATGAGGACATAAAACAAAGTGTTTTATCCGGAAATGATACTCAATTATATTATAATGATGGAACTACATTTAAAGTTGTATTGTCTGACAAAGATGGAAATTTATTGTCTAATAAAAGTGTAATATTTAATGTTAATGGAAATAATTATGTTAGAATAACTGATAATGAGGGTATTGCTTCAATATCAATAAATTTAAATCCTGGTAATTATAATATTGCTTCTTTTTTTAATGGTACAGATGACTATCAATCATCTTCCACTAACAATACCATAAATGTATTATCTACAATTAGTGGACAGGATATTGAAAAGTATTATAAAAACGATACACAGTATTATGCTACATTTGTTGATGCTAATGGTGATTTTTTAAATGATATTGTGGTTACTTTTAATATTAATGGGATTTTTTATGAAAGAAAAACCAATGCGCAGGGTACAGCAAGGTTGAATATCAATCTTCTTCCGGGGGATTATATATTGACTGCAATCAATCCTGTTAATGGTGAAATGTCTTGTAATAAAATTGTTGTACTTAATACTATCTATGCTTCAGATGTTGTAAAATTTTATAAAAATGATACTCAATTTTATGTTCATCTGGTAAATGGTGAAGGTAATCCATTAGCCAATGAAAATGTTGATTTTAATATAAATGGTGTATTCTATACTCGTACCACTAATGAAGAGGGTACTGCCAGGTTGAATATTAATCTTAATCCTGGAAAATATATCATTTCCACTATCAACACAATTAATGGCGAAATATATTCTAATAATATTGAAGTATTACCTACAATAACTGCTACTGATTTAAACATGCGTTATCTGGACGGCAATAAATTTACGGCACATCTTCTTGATGATATGGGCAGTCCATTAGCTTATAGTGATGTCACATTTAATATTAATGGGGTATTATATAATAGAGTATCCGATAATGATGGAAATGCATATTTAAATATTAACCTTAACACTGGTGAATATATTATCACTTCCACTAATTATAATGGTTTATCAGTTTCCAATAAGATTAAAATTGATAAATCTCCTGCTATTATTGAAGCTTCTGATGCTCATATGGTTGCAGGTATTAATAGGGAGTATACGGTTACATTGGTTGGTTTAAATAATAATACTATTCCTATGGCTGATGTTAATTTCAGGTATAATGGTGTTGATATTAAGGGGGTTACTGATGAAAATGGTGAGGCCAAAGTTATTATTTCCGAGCTTTATGAAGGCAGATACTCTTTAGAATATGAATTTAAAGGAAATTCTAATTATTATCCATTTAAATCATCCTCTACATTAGTAGTATCTAATTCGACTAATATTTTAACTGGAAAAGATTTAAAAATGATTTATCAGGATGGATCTAAATTTTATGTTACTTTAACTGATTTAAAACTTGTTCCTATGGTTAATGAAACTATTACATTTAATTTAATGGGTAAGTCATATTACAGTATTACTGATGCCAATGGTGTTGCTAGTTTGGATATTGGTCTATTCCCGGGCACTTATGAAATTTCATATAGCTATTCCAATGCTGATGATATGAATTATAATAAAGGATCAAATACTATTATTGTCTCAAAAATTCCTGCTTATTTATCTACTAATGATTTAGTCTTTTTTTACACTGATAGCGAAGCATTTACTGCAGTTTTAACTGATGCCAATAATAGTCCATTGGACGGTATTGATGTTACATTTAATATTCGTGGTAAATCATATACCCGAACCACTAATGCTTCAGGTGTTGCTAGTTTAAATATTAATCTGCCTGTGGGATATTATGATATTAAAACTTCCTTGGATAATCCATTATATGCCGCAAACAGTAGATCCAATCATATTCTGGTTGATGGTGCTATTTTTATTGCTTATGATGTAACTGTGTATTTGGACTTATATAAGGATTATTCAGTAACCGTATTGGATGCATATGAAAATCCAATTTCAAATGCGGACATCGAATTCATATTTAAGGGCATATCAAAACATGCAAGGACAGATGCTGATGGTATTGCTACTATTTCTATTGGTGGTTTACCTGAAGGAGAGTATCCAATTGTTTATAAATATGCCGAAAGAAATACTAGTGGCTGTTCATATATTTTTGTATCAGAAAATGTATTGTACACTAAAAATAAGATTTCAAATTTAGTACCATATTTATCAGATTCCCTTAATTGTGAGGTTTCAAATGCCGAGATTGTTGCACTTGCAGAAAAATTGACCCAAGGTTTAACAAATCCTACCGATAAGGCAAGGGCAATATTTAATTATGTGCGGGATAAAATTTCTTATGATTACTATTACGATACTTATTATGGTGCTTTAGGAACATTGCATGCAGGTCATGGAAATTGTGTTGACCAGGTTCATTTGTCTATTGCTTTATATAGGGCTTCAGGCCTTCCTGCCAGATATGTCCATGGAAAATGTGATTTTGGTGATGAGTTTACTGGTCATGTGTGGTCTCAAGTGTTGATTGGTGATACATGGATTGTTAGTGATACAATAAATCGTAGAAACTCATTGGGTGAAGTTGTTAATTGGAATAATTATAATTATAAATTTTATGGATATTTTCCAGGTATTGTATTCTAATTAACTTCTTTTTTTCTTTTTTTTTCAAATAGCTAATAATTTATAATAGTTTTAATATAATATTAATCACTTAACTAATGTGGAACAATAATATGGGAACTAAAAAATATACTAAGGTGGCTGTTGGAGGTACTTTTGATAAGTTTCATGACGGTCATAAGAAATTACTATCAACTGCTTTTGAATTAGGCGATCAGATAGAAATTGGAGTAACTTCTGATGCTTTTGGCGGTTTAAAAGGAGATATTGATTCATGTAAAGAGAGAATGAATAATTTAAAGTTGTTTTTTAGTGATAAATCTAATTTTAATGTCGTGCCATTAGAAGATCCTTTTGGAACAACTATTTATGAGGAAGATTTTGATGCGATTGTTGTCAGTGAAGAAACTGAACCTACTGCTTTAAAAATCAATGAAATTAGATTATCTAAGGGTATGGGACCTCTTGATATTGTTGTTGTTAGTTTTGTATTGGCTGAAGATGGAAATCCAATTTCTTCTACCAGAATTCGGTCTGGTGAAATTAACAGAAATGGGATAATCATTATTAATCGCGAAATTTAATCGATATGTTTATTAATGCATTTCGATAAATAATAAAATGTCATACCAAAATTAAGTTTTTTAATTTAATTCTGGGTATGTAATTGAGGTGGTTATATGGCAGTTAAAATTGATTCTGATGTTTGTGGACATATTGAAAATTGTCCAGTTCAAGGTTTATGCATTAAACTTTGTGAACAAGGAGCAATCATAGAAGAAGATGGTGATGTGAAAATCGTTCCTGAAAACTGTGATGATTGTGACTTATGTATTCAGAATTGTCCTAACCAAGCTATATCCAAAGCATGAGAGGGATAATACATGTTTAATGTAGAAAGAACTGGTTCTGAAGTTCGTAAATTAAAATATAATGATAGTAAATGTTTGGGCTGTGGAATCTGTACTGAAGTTTGTCCAACAACTTCTTTAAGATTAGGTCCTGTAGTACCAATAGCACGTGGATTAATAGAAATGGATTTGCTTTCCGTAAATGCAGATTCCTGTGTATTGTGCGGGTTATGTTCTGTAGCCTGTCCGTTTGATGCATTGTCCTTGACTATTGATGGTACTCCAATTAAGGAAATGGATAATTATCCAACCTGGGAAGTGGAGTCTGAAATATGTGATGATGACTGTGTTTACTGTGGAAGATGTTCTATTGCTTGTCCGAGAGATGCAATATTGTTTGAAAGAAAACTCCCTGATAGAGAATCATTACTTAGGGGAGAAATTAATATTGATGATGAAAAATGTATTTATTGCGGTTTCTGTGAGGAATTATGTCCTCCGGGAGCTATTACAATAAGTAATGTTCCAACTTCAAGTGTAGACTTAATGAATAATAGTATTGAAGTTGATACGTCAAAATGTGTCTATTGTGGGATATGTAAAAGAGTATGTCCTCAAGATGCAATCATTGAAATTTGTTCAACATGTATGTTGCAAGATCAAATTGAAGTGCCGGAAATTACTGGAACTACTTATATTGTTAAAGATTCCTGTGTAAATTGTTCTTGGTGTGCTGAAATTTGTCCTGTAGATGCAGTTAATGTTACTAAACCATTTGCAGGAAAATTGGAAGTTGTTGAAACAGAAGAATCTGTCTGTAAAGGCGACTCATGCCATGCATGTCAAGATGTTTGTTCATGTAATGCGGTCGATATCGTTGACGGTAAAGCTGAAACCAATTTATCATTCTGTAATTTGTGTGGTGCATGCATAAGTGCATGTCCTCAGCATATTAGAGAATTAACAAGAACTTCAATGAAATTAACTAATATTAATTCTGAATCTTGGAATGAATGTCTAAACAAAATTTTAGATGAATAAGGAGAGGGTTCACTCCCCTTATCATATTTTATTTATTAAAAAATCTCTTTCTTGTGTAATTAATGTTTTAAAAGAATTTTGTGTAGTGTTTATTATATTTGTAATGTATGATGCTACAAATAATATTATAACTAACAATCCTCCAATCAGAAGGATTACTTCTGCACTACTTTGTCCTTTATTGTCGATTTTTTTAAACATGGGTTCTATTGTCCAGAATTGTGTTTCTTACATCAATTATATCGTCTTTTGCTTTTAAACTTCTATCACTGGTTTCCATATATGATCTATATATGGTTAATGCTAAAAGAGCAATTACTATTACTCCTCCAAATAATAATATATATTCGGCGGCGCCTTGTCCTGATTCTTCGTTGATAAATTTTTTTATGGAATTCATTTCTTTCACCATATAATTGTAGATTTTTGACAAATATTAATATTACTTAAAATTAAAAAAGTATTAACTTTATATATTTTGTTTTTTTTAAAGCAATTTTTTATTAGTATTTGATTTTTTAAACCATTAGGTTTATTAATAGTGTTACTAATAAATAATAGTATTAGAGTGATTATTAATTGATGAAGGGTGAACAAATTGGGAAATACATTAAAATTTGTATCAGGAATTATTTTATTTGTAATTGGTGTGGTTATATCATATGAAGTTATTGCATATAACCTTATAGAAGTTTTATTAATGGTTGGTTTTTTAATATCTATTGTTGGAATAATATTGATTATTAGCTATTTTGTTGATTCTAATGCTGAGAAAACAAGCGGACTTATTAAAGATTTCTTAGATTCAAAAGACATAAACGCCCCATCTATTAATTTTTCAAAAGGAAAAGAAAAATCTAATAGTGATAACAATGGTCCTTTAATAGTGAGACCTTCAAATGATGATTATGACTATGGTGAAGATATTGATGATAGTGGTTTATGGGAATATTATGAATCTGATAAAAATGACTCCATATCTCCAAGAGAGTTCTTTGAAGCTCCTGAAATTGATGAATCTAAAGCAGTATTGCGTGTAGTAAATCAAGAAGAAAAAGAAATAGATTTAGATAAGGAATTAAATTTCACTCCTACATACGAAAAACCAATTAAAGTTACTAGAAAACCTAAAAAACGTTCAACTAATCATATTTATGATGATGTGCCTGTCATCAATGAGACTGCTGATAAAACTGAAGAAATTAAAAAGGCATTATCTCAGCCTGAAGTTAACTTGGAATCCACTACACAGCCAAGGGATATTGAGATTGATATTAATAATCCGGAAAGGTTACCTGTGCCTGAATCTCTCAAAGGTAATGTTTTACTGGGTAATGAGTTAATTACTTCAAATGATGCATTTGAGCAATTGGCTGTAAATGTAAACAAGGAAATCATGTTGGAAATTCCTTCTTTAAACAATTTGTCTGACAGATTCCTGTCACACGTTCCTACAATTTATTCCAGAGTAATCATTGATGAATTTGATTTATCAGACATTTCATATACTGTATTAATTGCATCACTTTTAAAACAAGGGGTTCATATTAAAACAGTACCTAAAGTACATGCTATTAATTTGATTACAGATGATTCTCATGCAATGATAATTTCTGATGGTTATACTGTTGAAAATTCAGAATATGGTGCAATCTATGATGATAGAAAATCCATTTCAAACATCAGAGCTGATTTTGAGAAAACTTGGGACATTGCTTCTAATTTGGATGAGACTGTAATTTTAAATAGTATTGGAGGAGTTGCTTAATGGAAATTAGATGGTTAGGTCATTCCGCTTTTGAAATAATAAGTGATGATAACGTACATATTCTAATTGACCCATTTATCAGTAACAATCCTGCATGTCCGGTTCCTGTTGAAGAGTTAAATCCGGATATTATTTTAGTTACTCATGGACATTCTGATCATTTGGGTGATGCATTGGATATTTCCAATTCAACCAATGCTCCAGTTGCAGCCATTCATGAAATATCCTTATTTTTATCTAAACAAGGTATTGAAACTATTGGTGTGAACATTGGCGGTTCATTTGTATTTAGAGGTATAAAATTTACTATGCTGGATGCAAAACATTCATCAGATATAGACATGGTTGAAGAGACTGTTCCGGGTGGTGTTGCAGCTAGCTTTTTAATTACTTTTGAAGACGGTACTTCAATATTCCATTGTGGTGATACTGGTTTATTTGGTGATATGAAAACAATTATTGGTGATATTTATAAACCGGATATAGTAATGGTGCCTATTGGTGATAAGTTTACTATGGGTCCTTTTGAAGCGGCTCTTGCTTCAATGTGGTTAAATCCTAAAGTTACTATTCCTATGCATTACAATACATTTCCGCCTATAGAACAAGATCCAACTATTTTTGCGAATTTTGTAATGCAGTTCAATCCAAAAATCAGTACTGTTATTTTAAATCCGAATGAATATTTTGAATATAATCCTGAAGATTATCAGGATTAATTCTTTTCATATTTTTTTCTTTGATGATATTCTTCATCTATATCGCATTTTCCTGACGGCAATACTCGTATAATATCATCTATTGTGATTAATTCATCTTCATCTATTTTATGTAAAATATTTTTAGCTATTGCTTCTTTTTTGGTGTAACCAGGTTTTAATACCACATAATTTTCACAATGTGCTTCAAGTGCCTCTACAGGTCCGGCCATTATTCTTTTTCCTTCATAGTCAACTATTCCAATAGCTATTTTTACCCTTGCACTTCTTATGAAATTACGGTTTCCCCTTATTACAAAAGACCCTTTTCTTAAAAATTCTCCTGCTTCTGGGGTTTTGGATACTTGGTCTGGATAAACCCAGAATACGTCCTGTGTTGTGAAACCTTTTGACCAGGCAGATGAAAATGAAGCGGCAAACTCTCCGGATTCTTTAAGGATTGTGTCATTTAATGATTTGCCTTCTAATTTTACCACAGTTGATGATGCACCATGTATATCTGCATGTAAATAGATATCATTATTGTCTAAATATTTTTTAACAACTGCTTCATTAGTGCCGGCATCACGTCCTGCAATTACTAATGTATTGTCTGATGTAATAAACCAGTGTAGTTTCTCATACCATTTGAGATTTTTCTTTTCTCTCTTTTTAGGTATGGAAATATTTTCCATTGCAAGCTCTTTTTTAGATTTAATTTCTTCAAGTTGTTTTTTGGTATTTTCAATAGCTATTAATGCACCTTTTGTTTTCTTTTTAGCTTTTTTAGCTTTTTCATAATAGCTTTCTGCATTTTCAGGTATTGACAATTTTGGATCGATAATTATGGATGTATCTTCAATTTTTAATGTTAGAATGCCCATTTTATCGATGGATTCGAATATTTGGGCTTCAGCCATTCCGTCTTCTTTAGCTTTTTTGAGAATTTTACCAATTTCTTTAAAAGAATATTCTTTACTTATAGCTGAGTTAACAACATTTATTATATTTTCAATGGTGGTGTAATTAGAATAAATTAACTCTCCTTTATGTTGACTAGTTTCAATTGTTTTATTAAAATTATCAAGTGTTTCTTCTTGTAAACGTAATCTTTTTTCAAACTTGTTTACTTTTTTATTCCAAGCTTTTTCCTTGATATCTTTTATATCGGTATTGACTTTTTTGGAGTAAAATTCGTCACAGGCTTCATTGAAATTTTCATAATATTTCTTTTCAAAACCATCATATTTTATCAGGTCAAGTGGAACAACATCTTCTTTTTTCCCATCTTTTACAATTTGGGGTTTATATTCTTCATCTTTAAGGATATTAAATAATTCTTTAAATCCTTTAAACAATGCGGAAATCTGTTCTTCTGTCAAATCATTATTTGATGTATGTTTATCAATTTCTGTATAATTGTTTGCTCTTTCAATGATTTCTTCTGAATATAGACTTCCAAGACCATTAACTGCAAGAGTTCTCACAACATCACTATCATTTTGGATAAATACTTCTTTAAATTTCTCTTCAGTTATGCCGATTGGATTGAGTCCTCTTTCTTCAGGGAAAACATATTCCTTTTTGGAACTGATGTCTCTTTTAGACATTTGTTTTCTTTTAAGAGGTAAAACAATATTATTGTCTTCATCCAATAATATGATGTTTCCTTTATCAAATAATTCCACGACAATTGTATAATATTTGTCTTTTTTAACTTTAATCTCAACAACCCTATCAAAATTGTGCTGAGTAACACTTACAACATGAGCTCCTTTTACTCTTTTTCTTAAAAGCATTGGGAATGTTGGCGGATTAGTGGGATTTTCAAGAGGATATTTGCTTGTGTGTATTCTTGAACCACATTGCATCACTAAATCAACTCTTCCCGTACCTGCAACATGGAATCTCATCACAACTATGTCTTTGCTTGGTTGGAATGATTTATCTACTCTAGCACCTGTCAATAAATTATTAAGTTCATCACTAATTGTAAAAATGTCAACATTTGACATAGGTTTCATTTTAAACACCTTTTTAATTATCAATACTTTAATATACTATTAATTATTAAATTATATTTATTCTATTTAATTTATTTTTTGGAGGAAATATTTTGGACGATACTATTAAACTTACATCAATTAATGTTGTATTTGGTATAATTGCTGGTGTGTTATCTGGTTTATTTTCAATCGGTATTTTAGGATTCAAAAACGATATGATTGGTTTATTGCTTGGTATTGCTTTTATTTATGCTTCAACTAAAGTTGCAGATAATATCGCATCAGAAGAACTTGATAGATCTCAAAAAATATGGGATTGTATCTTGCCTTTCTTTTTCACATGGATTATTGTGTGGATTTTATTAACCAATTATATGTAAATTTCCATAAAATATCCATATAAATACAATAAATAATGCGGTAATTAATAAGACTGGAGCTATTATTTTACTTACTGCGACAACTGAGCTTATTGTTGAAATGAGTTCAGTTGAATTTTTTGGACCGAATGTATTGAGGTTTTTAATTTTTTTAGTTCCAGTACCAACCTCAACTTCTTCCAAATCATCAATAGCTATTTTTATACATTTTATTACGTATTCGATAATTTCAGGTCTTTTTTCTATTCCAACAGGATTGTATCCTCTTGATAAAGTATTTACTGTATGTGTATCAGTTGTCATGACTTCAATTTCATCAATGTCCAGGTCTTTTGTTGCATCAATAATTTCCTGTCTAAATCCGATTTCCATATTATTGGAATCGAACAGTACATATGCGGTTCTTTGGCCGGACACATCAATAACCATTACTTTCAATCCGCTTTCCCCAATACCTTCCTGTTTATCGAGGTCGCCCATAGTATCTGCACAGCAGCCTACTTTAATGCTGTTGTGTTCTTCATTACCAACTTCAACTTTGTCAATAACATCTATCAAATCAAATACTTCAGGATTTCCAGGCAATACTTCACCACTTTCGGGAGTGAATGAATTATGACAGTCTACAATAACTGAATCTTTCACATTACATTTACTGATACTTTGGGTCATCATTGTAAGGCCAACACCAAATTCGATATCATCACTGCCGTTAGGTGCAAAAGTTGATAATATTACCATTCCTTTGTTGAAGAATTGAACTCCAATATTTGCGGCATTATGGGAATATCTTTTAAATTTACTTGCATTTTTACTGTATTCTATTTTATCCAAACCCTCTTTGACACATTTTTCAATTTTATCTATTTCTTTAACAGATATTGGGTTAAAATCGTGTGTGGATGGGCCATGAGCTACCATGGTAAAATGGTCAAATTTGTTTGCAAGAATTGTTGGCATGTTGGAACCTCCAATATTACCTAAAGGTCCTGGATGGACAGATGGTGATATGAATAATGATTTAATACCATTCTTTCCTTTGAAACTAATGTATGTAACTACAGTATCGATTGATTCACCCATTTCTTCAAAAGTGGATTCCAAAAGATTTGACCCTTCGTTCATATGCATAATAAACAGACTTAATAAATCCAACATTCCAATACCCAAATTCTTCTTTAAAGGTGAAGCGGCTATTGAAATAAATGAGTATATTGCCAGGATAAATATCATACACGCAATAACTGTTTTAATTATGATGCTGATTATTAATGGAGTTGAAAATACTGACGGATCACTTGATAAAAATAATAATAAAACAAGCATTGCTAAAATTAACACGGGCTGGATTAATCCTATGATTGCTGATTTTGCAAATCCGATTTGTGTTGTACTCCATAACACTAATGTATTGAATCCATAAATAATCACACAGCCAAAGAGTAAAGAATTAACGTATAGGTATTCATGGATTATTAGTGAGATAAATCCGCCAATAACTAGTATGGAACATATGACGAACATAGAAACAAGAGATAGGAACATTGAATGTTTCATTTTCAGATTAATTCCATGGAGTACCTTAACTCCGTACTGGTTAAGGCTACCGCTTAAAATAGAACTAATACCAAATATCATGAATGTACATATTCCTTCAAGTAAAAAATTATCTGTTAGACTATCCTGAGGATTTATAAAACAGTGTATCACTCCAGTTAAAAAACTTAAAATACAGATGCCCATTATGGAATATCTTGTTCTTGGAAGTGTTTGTATATATTTTGATAATCCTGCGACACTACTCATACTTGACATAATCTTTTACCTGACAATTTTTGTATTAAATGCTCATATAAAAATTGGTCAAAACAAATATATTAAATTTGTCAAAATTGTATGTGTTTTCACCAATCAGCAAGCATATAAATATTTCATTATAATATTTTGTCATGAGAGTATATTAAATTAATCAAATGAAATTACTGGCATTCTAATTTTTGAACAACAGACAGTAATGGTGAAGCTAAGTTAAATATTAACCTACAACCTGGATAATACATTATTACATCAATGTATAATGCATATTTGATTTTTTATAATATTAAGTGTTCTCGGTTTGAAATCAGATTTTTCAAAGGTCACTTGATTGAATTTAGTTTCACCGTTTATAATGTATGATACTGTAACTGTTGTTTCGTTAAAGTCATCCATAGTAGTTCCGACTATAACGTAGATGATTCCTTCAAGAGCGTTAACATCAGTCATATACTCTGGTTTTCCATCCACATCAATTTTTAGATTAAAATCTTCGACGTGTGGTGATTTAAAAAAATTAATATTGATAACATAGAAATTATCAGTATCATTCAATATTGTAATCGGATTTTTATCTATAATCGTTTTTATATCATAACTTATTTCTGGAGGTAAAACACCAGTATTATTTAAATCCATATTCCATTCAGGTATATTATCAAAATCTATTTTCAGTAGTATTGTCTATGGAATTGTCATTGCAGTCTATATCATGATTAATATCATGTTGTATAAAATTGTCTACACTAATGACCTGTGTATCATTTAAATCAGCTGCACAAACTGAAGAAACTGAAAAAATCATTCCAATTATTAACATTCAACAAAAAATTTTTCTATTCAATTTTATATTATGATATATAATATTTTCCGAATACAAGTACTTACTTTCAACATTATAAGACCATAAAAGCATATTTTTTTAAAATGGTGCATTTATACAAGTTAATGGTTAAAAAAATATCGTACAATGATTTAAATAAAAAATCGTGAATCTTATTAAAATATTATTTTGAATTTTTTTGAAAGATTCGGGTGTTGGGGGATATGTGAATAAAATAACAGTACTGTGGTCTTGTCTTATAATGCAAAATATAAATATTTGTATAATTTAATTTCACATGCTATTGAGCCAGAAGATTGAACTGTCCGGGACTATTGCAAGTATTTTCAAGCAATTTTCCAGTTAATATGAGTTTTATCATAATTGCAGTCAATAAACTATGGTTTAACTGATTTTGAACATATGGGGATTGATGGATCAATCAAAAAGGCATATAACTTCTTATCAATAATTTTTGAAGGATTTTTTAAGTGTAAAATCCTTGGATTTGATAGTCATCAGGTTTAATTATCTTCTTTTTTATTTCGGATATAATCTTTCATTTCAGCAAATTCACGGTCAACATATCTGTTTACTATTGAAGCAGCTAAAGTTGCTGTACCAACACCAGATAAGATAAAACCGCCCCAAGCTATAATCAATGAATTAAGTTTTCCAACCATGATTTTTCCGCTGGCTTCATAACTGTTACTTGTAAATGCATTGGTAACCATAGTCATTGAATCCATTGGAGAAACACCTTCAACAATAATTGTAAATATAAAGCTGAATGTTACTATTGAAAATAACAGCATTATTGTTATTCCCAATCCATTATTTTCAGTATATTTCATGAATTTGCGGAAGTAAACTTTAGTATAATAAAGATATCCGATAATGTGGAATATATCTAATAAAACAACCCAACTATGTCCAAATACTAATCCAGATATGGAACCAAAGGGAATTAATAAGAATAATATTAATTTTCCTTTAAATGGCTCTTTATCAAGTTTAAGAGCAAGATATATTGAAACAATAATATCTAAACAATATATGAAATATGATCCGTCTTTCCAGTCAAATAGTAGGTATAAACTGATTATAATAAAAATCAGCATCATTATCAAATAGGAAACTTGATTTAATGACAATATTTCTTCGGAAGGAAAATATTCCAGAGGATTTGCAAACCTTGAATTTTTAAACCAGGATATTAATCTATCGTTATGGGTAAGATAATTGCCGACATATACTAAAATGGCAAAAATTCCAATTGATGCCAATATGCGAATAATAATAATTAATAGATTAGTTTCCATTATTTTCCTCTCCTTCATCAATTAATGCTTTTAATTCTGCAAATTGCTTTTTGAAATGTCTTGTTAAAATTGCCGCAGTCAATGTTGCAGCACTTGCTCCGGAAATTACATATCCTCCCCAAACTAGCAATAAACTATTGAGTTTGCCAGGAATTGTTTCACCAAAAACGGAATATCCATTACCTGTGAATTCATTGGAAACAATTACAAGTGAATCCAGAGCATTTGCACCTTCGGAATATTGGGCTACAAAAAATCCGCCGAAAATTATTATAAATAATATTATTATGGTTATTCCCAAACCATGTGAATTAGTATATTCCATAAATTTATCGAAATAAATTTTTGCAAAGTATACAAAGATTAAAATATGAATTATGTCTATTAAAATCACGAAACTAAGACCGAATAAATAATATGCTAATGATCCATATGGAATTAATAACAACCATATGGGATAATTTTTCCTGGAACTCATATCTAATGTGATTGCCAGATATAGTGAAAGGATAATGTCAAATATCATTAAAAAATACATATCATTTTCAGATACTACTGTAATGGAATAAAAAATATTTACAACACACAATGCCATCATAATTAAATAAAAAACCTGCTTTAAAGTATGAACTTCATCTTCAGGTAGCAATTCATTCATATTTACATGTTTATCTGTTATATTTTTTATTTTACCGTATATGAACTTACCCACAATAGTTAAAACAAAAAAGATAAGCATTACAATAAGTAATTGTACGAGTGTATTGTTTAATATTTCCACGAATATTCACCAATTAATATTTTTATTGTTAATCATTATTTAACATTTAGTATTGTGGTTAACCGTTTGCCAGTAAATTTCCAGTAATGTTTTCTAGAGCTGGAATTGTATAATTGGAATTGCTGGTTAGATTAACATTTTTGTATTGTACTGATTTGGCCATATGCAATGCAACATCCTTGTCTTTACAACAAATTATTAAATTGTCATGGGTAGTTTCATTGGATAATGGGATGCAATAGAATTTACCGTTGTAATTTACTTTAACGGCATTAAATATGCTGATTTTTAACAAATCATTGGCATTTATCACATAACATGTAATGCCATCAAAGTTTTTCTTGTCTCCATTTTTTATTAAGTCATTCAGATTATTAAAACTTAGTTCAGTTAATTTACTGATGTTGCTGTTTCCCTGACTATTTGCTGTAACTAATATTCCGTCGTTCCAGTTCCAAACTTTTACAGTTCCAATATGTCCAATACATTTGGTTTGATTGGCAGGAACTTCTATACTTGTTCCATTTGGTGTTATTTCAATTCTTTCATAATTTGCTGAAGTCATCATTAGTAAAATGATTCCCGCTACAATGATAAGCAGTATTATTCCTATTATAATTATTTTTTTATTATCCATAGATTAAGCCCTCATTAGTTTTTGTGAGCAATAAGTAATTTTTACATAATCCAAATTTGCCATCATGAATGTTAATTTAAAATTGTATTTTATGATATAAATAAATTAAAAGAAAATGTGGTGAGGAAACAATTGGGTTCCAGAATAAGTTTAAAAACATTGAAACATATTATGTCCTTTTTTGTCATGTTTAAATAATATTAATTCTAAATATCTTATATAATAATTTAATTTTGATTATTTTTTAAATTATATATTATTATTTAAGGTGTATAAATGGAGAAAAAAATTAATGTACCAATTACCAATGAAAGTGTCGCTGATTTGAAAATTGGTGATGTTATTAGTTTAACCGGAAACATATTAACTGCAAGAGATCAAGCACATAAAAGAATTATCGAACAAGGTGCTCCAAGAGATATTGATGGTGCAGCTATTTTTCATGCCGGTCCGATAATATCAAAGGATGGGGATGACTATAAAATGGTCGCTATTGGTCCAACCACTTCAATGCGTATGAATCCTTATCAGAGTGATGTAATTGAAATGGGTGCAAAAATTGTAATTGGAAAAGGTGGTATGGACGATACTGTTCGTGAAGCTTTGGTTGAAAATGAAGCAGTTTATGTGGTTGCAACAGGGGGATGTGCTGCATTATATGTTGATGCTGTTGAAGAGATAGAAAGTGTTGACTGGTTAGATTTGGGAATGCCGGAAGCTATTTGGAATTTGAAAGTTAAAGACTTCGGTCCACTCATTGTAGCTATGGATAGTAAAGGTAATAGTTTATATGATTAATATAATTTTTTGACTATACTATTTATATATTAGAATTTTAAAAATAGTTATAACTAATTTAAGTTGAGGAGTTTTTTTAAAATGTCTGACATAAATGAACTTGCTGAAAAAAGATTAAAATCAAGAATTAGAAAAATTAAAAAATGTAATAAAAGTGATGAAGAAAAAGAAAAATTCTTCTCTCAATTAGGAACTTCCTTTGAAATATTCTTTCCGCCAACTAAAAAAAGCGATACAGTTAGCGACAGTTTAATGATTTGGGTTACTCCCGAAGGTAAAGTTCTTGATGCTGAATACTCTTATGAAGAACCTGAAGAAGAACAGTATACTTCTATTCCGTTAACTGAAAAGGATTTAAAACCATTCCTTGAAGCTTTTGCTGACATGAAATTGGAATTGGATGATATCTAAATGATTATAAACAATTCTTTGGATGAAGTTAAAAAAAGGGAAAATGCACTTTCAATTATTAAAGATTGGGTTTTAAACAAATCCCGTGAATCATTATATGATTTAACAGGATTGACTGGAGGATTTATTGCAACTCCTTCAGACATAAATCTTTTAGAAACATATGTCGGACCAGCTATTTTTGAAGAGGAACTTCAGAAAGTTGGAATTGAACATATGGGTGGTGAAAAGGTTCTTCCTTTAAATAGAACTTCTTCCGGCATACTTGCAACAGTATTAGCTCTTGTAAGTGAAAATACTAATGTTGTTCATTATTTGGCAGAATTGCCCGCACATCCATCTATTCCAAGAAGCTGTGCATTAGTTAATGCTAATTATAGTGAAACAGATAATTTTGATGAATTCACAATACCTGAAAACACTTCTCTTGTTGTTATTACCGGTTCAA
Source organism: uncultured Methanobrevibacter sp. (assembly GCA_900317865.1). Lineage (GTDB taxonomy): Archaea > Methanobacteriota > Methanobacteria > Methanobacteriales > Methanobacteriaceae > Methanocatella. The sequence continues at coordinate 25,415 of ONIK01000026.1, forward strand.
CAATGGATCATAAAGTCATTGATTTAGATAATTTTAAAAAAGCTATTGAAATGGCCCATGAAAAAGATATTCCGGTAATGGTTGATGATGCTTCCGGAGCAAGACTTCGGACAGTTGTTTTCAACCAGCCTAAGGCATGTGACTTGGGCGCAGATATTGCAATAACCAGTACAGATAAATTAATGCCGGGTCCAAGAGGAGGATTAATGGCAGGCCGTAAAGAATTAATTGATGAAATTAAGGTTAAAGTTAATCAGTTTGGTCTTGAAGCTCAACCTCCTGCAGTACTTGCAATGTTAAATGGTATAAAGAATTTTAACGGAGATAATTTAATTAAAAGTTTTTCCAGAAAGAATGAACTTTTGGATTTATTGAATCAAAATTTTGATAACTTTAAAGCTACACCGACTGGTGTAATGATTACTCCAAGTGATTTAGCCAGTGAACTTAAAGTATCTCATAAATTATCAGATAATGATGTGGCTTTTGTATTTTCTTTCATTTTATTAAAAGAACATGGAATAATTACAATTCCTCCTGTTTCAATGCCTGGTGCATCAGCTACAATAAGATTTGATTTATCAACAAGTGATGCTTTTAAGTTAGATTTGGCCGAATTAAATAAAAAAATAGTATCTTCATTTAATAACCTTGAAAAATTAGTTATTAATGAAGATAAATGTAAGGAGATTGTGTTTACTTTTTAATTAAACATTCTCCAGATATTACTTTTTCTAAGGTTCCATCAATTTTTTCAACAACTAGGGCTCCTTCTCTGCTTATGCCCAAAACATAAGCATCATAAGATTTATTGAATGGTTCTCTTATTTCTGCGATTTTTCCAATGGAATATGAGTATTTTCTCCATTCCTTAAGTATTTTTTCAAATCCTCCTTCATTGAATATTTTACCCATTTTTTCAAATTCTTCAAGGAAAATTTTAATTATTTCATTTTCATTCACTTTATGCCCTAATTGAACATCTAATGTTGTAGTTCCCTCACGTAATTCTTCGGAAAGTGAGTTTACATCGAAATTAGCATCGATTCCAACACCGATAATCACATTTTCAATGATATTGAACTTGGTAATTGCTTCGGTTAATATTCCGCAGACTTTTTTACCGTTAATCATTACGTCATTTGGCCATTTGATTTCGGCATTCTTGATTCCAATTTTTTCAAGGGTTTTCACAACAACCACACCAGTTGCCAGGGTTATCATTGGAATTTTGGAGTGGTCTACTTGTGGATTTACAATAAGAGATAACCATATTCCACCTAATGGGGATTCCCAGGCTTTTCCCTGCCTTCCTTTGGCATTGCTTTGCTTTTCAGATAGGACAACTGTTCCACTAGACACATCATTTTCGGATAAGAATTTAGCTACAGTATTTGTAGACATTACTTCTTTGAATATGTATAACTCTTTTCCAATCATGTTGGTATTTAAATCTTTTAAAATTTCATCTCTTTTTAGATAGTCTGTTTCTTGTTGTCCTACTTCTTTTATTATATCTGCAAAATCGTTAATTCCAACTTCACGGATCTCATTAATTGTTTCATCAGAAAATTTTTCTTCTTTTTTTAATATGTTGATTACTTCATTTTGCATGTTATCCCTATTACTTATTTTTTATTCATATGGCTCATAGCAGCATTTTGATAAGTACCAACAGCCGCTGAAATCGCAGCTATTTTTTTACCAGGCATAAATGTTGATTTAAGTCTATTTACATATTCTAAATCTTCAGCTATTACATTGTCCATTTCTTTTTCAATACCTTTCTTATAGGTATCAATGAAGTGAGTATTTAAATCTCCTTTAATGAAGTTTGGATTTCTTAATACTGCCTTGTGGAATGGGATTGTAGTCTTTACACCTAATATAATATATTCGCTTAATGCTCTTTTCATTCTGTTGATTGCATCATCACGGTTTCTACCATAGGTAATTAATTTTGATATCATTGAATCATAGAAAGTTGGAATTGTATAATTCATGTAAACTCCACTGTCTAAACGTACACCTGGTCCTCCCGGTGACCTGTAACCTGTAATTTTACCAGGATTTGGTGAAAAGTCATTAAGCGGATCTTCTGCATTAATACGGCATTCGATTGCATGACCATTTACCTGAATATCATTTTGACTATAGCTTAATTCTTCGCCTGCTGCAATTCTGATTTGCTCTTTGATTAAATCAGTGTTTGTAACAAGTTCGGTAATTGGATGTTCTACCTGAATACGGGTATTCATCTCTAAGAAATAGTAGTTTCCATTGTCGTATAGGAATTCAACAGTACCTGCACTTTTATATCCTATATATTCTGCAGCTTTAACAGCACTTCCGCCCATTTGTTCTCTCAATTCATCAGTCATGATTGGGGAAGGTGCTTCTTCAAGCAATTTCTGGTGTCTTCTTTGTATGGAACATTCTCTGTCTGCTACGTGAATGACATTTCCATGCTCATCAGCTAAAAGCTGGAATTCAATGTGTCTTGGTTTTTCAAGATATTTTTCAATAAATACTGTTGAATCACCAAAGTTTGTAGCTGCAACAGATTGTGTGGATTCAATTGCACGTACAAGTTCTTCTTCTTCATAAACTGCACGCATACCAATACCTCCACCACCAGCTGAAGCTTTAACGATTACAGGATAACCTATTTGACTTGCAATTTCTTTTGCTTCTTCAATATCGCTTACGCCTTCAGGAGTTCCTTCAATAACTGGTACTCCAGCTTTTTTCATTAAAGCTTTGGACGTGATTTTATCTCCCATTTCGTGGATAACTTTTCCACTAGGTCCGATAAGTTTTATTCCATTTTTTTCACATTCTTCTCCAAATTTAGGATTTTCTGCTAAAAATCCATATCCTGGGTGAATTGCATCTGCACCGGATTCAAGTGCAATATTAATTATTTTTTCAATATTCAAATAAGATTTAGCAGGGGAAGGATTACCTAAAGGAAAACTTTCATCTGCATAATTTGTATAAAGAGAAGTTTTATCTGCATCAGAGTAAACAGACACGGTTTTAATATCAAGCTCACGACAAGCCCGCATTACTCTAATAGCTATTTCTCCTCTGTTTGCAATTAATACTTTTTCAAACATTTGAAACCTCAAAGTAATTTTTTATTATATTATAATTATATAAAATATAATAATTAAATATATTGATTAGATGAAAAAAATTACTCGAAAAAAACATTTGGAAATGAGACTTCAATCCATTCCCCCTCATCCTAAACCCAAAGTGAATCTTGAACAGTATACAACTCCTTCAATTATTGCTGCGGACTTGGTGTGGAATGCATTTTCTTTAGGTGATATTGAAGAAAAAAATATTTTTGATTTGGGGTGTGGTACTGGAGTATTTGCAATAGCTTCACTGCTTATGGGTGCAGATTCGGCTGTTGGTGTAGATATTGATGAAGATTCTATAAAGTTGGCTAGGGAAGTTTCAGCAAATTTAAATCTTGATAATGCAAAATTCATTCAAAGCGATATTTGTGATTTTAATTGTGAGTTGGATGCAGATACTGTTTTTCAAAATCCTCCCTTTGGATCACAGAAAAAAGCGGACACCGGTCAGGATTTAAAATTTGTAAAAAAAGCTTCTGATTTAAATTGTAATGTTTTATATTCTTTTCATATGGCATCAACTGAAGAGTTTTTGATTAATTACTATGATTTGAATAATTTGGATATTACCCACATTTTCAGGTATGATTTTCCAATTCCTAAACTCTATGATTTCCATACAAAAGATAATCAAAATGTTGATGTAATTGTCATAAGAGCAGAAGGGTAATCTTTTGAAATTTGTTACTTCTGTATACAAATATTTTTTTAATGTTGTAATGTAATTTGTGTATTAGTTTTAAAACTTTATTAAGTATGTGATACATATAATACTATTATACATTATTGTATCATTTTTAGAAATGTCCATATCAAATTAAATGCACTTCAATTCATTTTTTTTTGAATATGCAATTCTAAAATTTAAATAAAATGATTTTGGTGATTTTTTGGGAGATGTCCGTAATAAGGCTGGAAAAAAGGCATCAAGGGTTGCCATTGGTTCAAATTGTTTATTGACTATATTAAATATTGTTGTTGGGTTGACTGGTGGAAGTTATGCGCTGGTCGCTGAAGGATTGCATACATTCACAGATATTGTAACTTCCGTTATTGCATATATTGGCTTTAAGATAAGCCAAAGACCTGCTGATGAGAGGTTTCCTGAAGGTTATGGTCGTGCTGAAGCATTAGCAGGACTTTTCATTGTGATTTTTTTAACATTTATAAGTTTTGAAATCATGGACATGGCGCATCATAAACTTAAACATCCTCATTCTATTGTAGTACCGGATAATTATGTCATAATAATGGCTATTTTGGGAATAATTATTAATTTTATTATTAGTAGGTATATTATTAAAATAGGAAGGGAAATTAACAGTCCCGCTATTGAGGCTGATGGGCATCATCAAAGAACAGATATATATACCTCTGTTGCTATTTTAATTGGTGTTGTTGTATCAAAAATGGGTTTTCCAATTCTTGATCCAATTATAGGTTTTGTTATTGGATTATTGATTTTAAAAACTGCATATACTATTGGTAAAAAAAATATTTTGCATATTATGGGTTTTGTGGAGGTAGATACTGGAATTATTGACAGAATTAAAGAAATAGTTGATGATTCTCCTTATGCAAGCGATGCACATAACATTAAATTTGATAATTTTGCTTCATATCTAATTGTTGCTATGCATGTGAATGTGGATCCTGATTTAACAGTTAGGGAAGGATATGAAATTTCACTTAAAATTGAAGAAGAAATTTTACAAATACCTGAAATTAAGCATGTTTTAGTAACAGTTTGTCCATATAAAGAAGACCATGCCGAACCCAAAGATTTTTCTTAGAAATGTCTTTTTTTGGAGTCTGTAAAATTTTATAGGCTTCTTTCAATTTTTTTTACACTTGAAATTTCACATCACTTAAAATTCATTCTAATTTTGCTCTAATTTTAAAATTATTAGTTTAGAAATAGTTAAATACTTTAATAAGTGGGGAAAAAGAACAGCAGTATCAGTGCAAAAAATGTGGAAAAAAATTTGGAATAAAAAGTAATCAAATTTTTATCAAATAAATGTTTTTGTCAAAAATTATTTTTTAATTATATTTTCAATTATTCATTCAAAAATGCATCAATCCGAGTCATAACATTTTCCCGAATATTGTCCCAATAAGCGGCATAGTCAGACTCGTGAAGACTTGCAGGTCCGAAAATATTATCTGCTCCATGTTCTTCGGGTTTCACATACTGATCTGCTAGAGTTGTACAGACCACTACGCCCCTTTCAAGGTCAAGCTGTGCATCCGCAAGACCTGGCTTATGAAACTTAAAGTCTAATGCTTTAAAAGTTCCAGATTCCATAACCGGAATACGATCACCTATGTTTTCAGACGCTGGCGCATATGTATCATCTCTTTTCCAGTTCAGAGGGTTGATGGAAATAGCATTTTCAAGAACAACTGTATTTTTCTCATCTTTATTCTCCGGTCCTTCAGTATTCCATGATACGATTACTCCAGTATCGTCTGCACCTTCGGCAAACTTCAAAGCAGGATTTACTTTCAAATCATCGGATGTAACGGAAAATCCAATTATATAAGCTGCCACCATGCGCTCCAGATATTCAGTATGCTCCCTGAAATAGTCACACAGCGCCATCTTCAGCATGAGGGAGCCTTGAGAATGTCCTGCAAGAATAAAAGGACGACC
>ONIK01000120.1 GCA_900317865.1 uncultured Methanobrevibacter sp.
ATCTGATATTTCATCGATATTTCTTATTGCTGATTCAACTTCTGTAAGTTCTACACGGTTTCCACGAATCTTAACCTGACTGTCACGACGTCCAACAATGCCCAAAGTACCATCAGGCAATATTCTAACAATATCTCCGGTCCGATACATAGTATTATAGTCGGGGTGGTTGGTAAATGGATTATTTAAAAAGGATTCTAATGTTTCTTTTTCGTGATTTAAGTATCCGTCTGCGACTTGATAACCTGAAAGATATAATTCTCCTACAGCACCAACAGGTACTCGCCTAAATTCATCATCCAACACATAAGCCTTAATATTATCGACCAGATGACCAATAGATGACGGATCAATTCTATCTGCTACATCACCAGTTGAAACCTCAACATAGGCTTCTGTAGGACCATAACCATCAACAAAACGACAGTTCACTTCTTCATCGAATTCACCTAACTTCTCACCACCCGTGAACAAAACATCCAATGGAATATCGTCAACTTGACTAATCAACAGCATGGCAACTTGTGTGGTAATGTCAACGTGATTTATGCCCTGTTTGATGAAATGATTATTCAAAGCATCCATATCCAATTTAACATCACTTGGAATAACATCCAAACATGCACCGACATAAACAGCCCCAAATATTGCTTTATAAGCCGCATCAAAACTGATTGATGAATATTGTCCGAAAACATCATCACTAGTCAAAGCATAATTTCTGACATAATAATCTGATAAATTAACAAAAGCAGTTCTTGGAACTTTAACACCTTTGGGAAGACCAGTAGTACCACTAGTATATAAAATACAACCCAAATCATTATAAACTACCGGCAAGCTAGGTAATGTTTTGATATTCTCTCTTAAAACATCTGAGATGTTCAAGATAATTGAATCATCAGCCAACAATTTAGCACGTTCATAGGTATTGTCATCTACGATAATTGCCTTGCTTGAAGTATCTTTTAAAATAAAATCAATATGATCATCCGGATATGAGCTATTTAATGGAATATAAACTGCACCATAAGACAGAACACCTAAAATACAAAAAATGTATTCTACAGGTTCAACTAAAAATGCAACATAATCCTGTTGTTTGATACCAAAATCTTTTAATTTATCTGCAATTTGTTTGGCAATATAAGCGCCTTCGGCATATGTATAACTAATATCTTTAAATGATACGAGTTTATTATTGGGATATTTACTTAAATTATCATTGAATGCATCTAAAATGTCGTCATAGATTAATTCATGTTCTGTTTGATTATATGAATCTAAAAGATTAATATCGTCTTTACTAATATAATTTATTTCTTTTAATTCATTGGCATTGAGCATTTCCTGTAAAATTTTATCATATGTTTTGATTAAATGTTTAATAAAATTATTTGAATATTTATCCGAATATTCTACGATTAAATCATATTCTTTACCTTTTTGAATTATATCTATACTTAAATCACTGATTAAGTCCTCACGTTCTGTTGGTGCATAGTCATTTAGATAGGAATTTCCATCACCATCCATAATCCATTCGGGGATGAATTGGAATAAAATATTTGATGTGAGGTCATATTCATGCGCCAGTAATCTGAATGCATAATAATTGTATTTCATCACATTATAAACTAGATTGGATGTATAATCCATAAATGATGAAATACTTGTGTTTTTACAGTCAATTAATAATGGTAATGTGTTTACATACATTCCTATTGAGTTAAAATTATTGAATCGGTCCCTGCCATTTTCAATTATGTTGAATAATACTTTGTCGCTTCCAACAAAACGAGATAGGGTATAGGCAAAAACACTTGTAAATAGTATGTTTTCACTGATATTGTATTTATTTAAAAAGGATTTCAATAAATTTGAATCCAGGTTTAGTCTAATTTTTTCGATTCCCGGACCGTCAGCCAATACACTGTCCAGTAATGGATTAACTTCATCATAATCTGCTAGCATTGATTGATAAAAGTTATTTGCTTTATCATATTCTTCTGTGTTTTGTATTGATTGTGTAAAAGCAGATACTTTTAAGAATGAATCATCAATTTCAACATGTTTCCCGTTAAGAATTTCCTCCAAATCTCGTTTAAATATATTGTCTGAGAATCCATCAAATATTATGTGGTGGAAAACAACAAATATCTGATAATTTTCTTCATTTTCAATAATTAAGAATCTGCAGAGATTATTATACATATTGAATGGTTTTTTTAGAAATTCTTTTATGTAATCTTCATCAACATTTGTTTTTAGAATAATTGGGGGTTGGGATCCTTTAATTAAGTATGGGACTTCAAATTCATCACTAACGCACATGCCTAAAATTGGATGTACTTCAATCATAGTTTCTAAAGCTTCATAAATTTTTTTGCTGTCATATACATTACTTATTTCCATAGAAAGAGGAATAAGATAAGCATCTTTTTTGGCATTTGCAATAATATCCAAATAAACATTTAATTGCGGTTCGCTTAATGGACAACCGGAATCCAATGAATAAATATCTGAATCAAAGGACAATTCGTTTAAATTTTCAGCGATAACATGGGGTGTATGCAAAGTTAAAATGTCTGCAGCTGTAATGTTATAATTTTCAAGATGGGATATTAATTTAATTGCGGTTAATGAATCTCCTCCCAATCGTATAAAATCATCATGAATACTAATTTTTTCCTGATTAAATACTTTTTCAAATGCTTCAACAATATCTTGTTCTATTGGATTTGTTGGAGCAACATACTCAGCACACAAACTATTAATATCAATTTCAGGGAGTGCTTTTTTATCTACTTTACCATTAACGTTTAAAGGAATATGGTCTAATTCAATAACATATGAAGGAACCATATAATCCGGTTTACATTCACTCACATAACTAGAAATATAATCATTTAAACGAATCTTAACCTGACTGTCACGACGTCCAACAATACCTAAAGTACCATCTGGCAGAAATCTGACAATGTCTCCTGTTTTATAAATATATTCATAACCTTTCTCATCATCGAAAATATTATTAAAAAAGGTATTCTCATTTTCTTGGTCACGATTTAAATATCCTGGAGTTAACTGATGGCCGGATAAATATAATTCTCCTACTGCGCCTAAAGGTACTCTGCGATGTTCATTATCTAATACATAACCTTTAACATTACTGATAAAGTTACCGATACTGGATGAGTGTATACGTTTATTTGCAAAAATGCTGGTGGAAATGGCTAAGTTTTCTGATGGGCCATAAGATTCAAAAGGTCCTATGGAATCTGGAGCATTTAATTCACCTAATTTCATACCGCCGAAACATAATAATTTAATAGTTGTTTTCATACCGCTTTCAGCAAACAATTTACCTACCTGGCTGGTGATATAAGTATGGGTACAATTATGTTCGACAAAATAATCATTTAAAGCTTTTAAATTTAACCGGATGTCTTCTGGAACAATATACAAAGAACCTCCCGTGATAACTGGAGAGTATAATGCATGTGTATGCATATCAAATACATATGAACAATACATTCCATAAACATCATTTTGTGTGAAGTTAGTTTCATCCACATACCAAGAAACAAAATTATTTATTGCTTTGCGCGTAATTAAAACACCTTTAGGGGTACCGGTAGTACCGCTAGTATACAATACACAAGCAACATCATTTTCGCTGGTAGGAACTGTATTTAAGTAATTTAAACTACCAATATCCTTATCAAGAATACTGGATACATTTAAAACATCAATATTTAAGTTATATTCGGAAATTATTTGAAGCATACGTTTTTCGCTATTATCATCTACAATTACAATCCGGGAGCTGGAATCTTCTAGCATTAAAATAATTCTTTCATCAGGATAAGTTGTTTCAATAGGAACATAAATGGCATTTTTAGCTAATACGCCAATACTGGCCAGTAAATACCATTCACTACGATTTACAAATAGGCCAACAAAATCTTGTTTAACAACACCCATTTCATTTAATTTGGATGCTATTTCATTTGCAATGAAAGCTCCTTTTCCATAAGTATAGGATTTGTTCCCATAACCTACTAAAATATTATCTTCATATTTCTTTAAATTATCATTAAAAGCATCTAAAATATCCTTATACTTAAATTCATGTTCTTTTTTATTGTATCCATCTAAAAGTTTAATATCAGCACTGCTTGTATAATTGATATCTCCTAATTTGTTTACACACAACATGTCCTTTAAAATTAATTTATAAGACTCTACAAAATGTTCTATGAATTCCTTAGAATATTTATCTGAAAATTCAACTCTGATTCCAAACTTATTTTCCTGTGAGTTAAAAATATAAAATGATATGTCATTAGTATAATCATGTTTTAATGGAATTATATTCTGATTATTGAAATTTTTAAATATTTCATGTGAATACTGGAATAAAATATTGGAATTCAAATCATATTTATTTGCCAGTAAACGGAAAGGATATAGGTCATATTTCATTGTTAAATTAATTAAATTGCTTGAATAATCAAGAAAAGAACTAATATTTTGATTTTCACAATTCATGAGCAATGGGAGTGTGCGAACATACATTCCCACTGAATCGGCTAAATCAATATGTCCTCTTCCGTCTTCAATAAGATTGAATAAAACTTTAGAAGATCCTGTAAATCTTGATAAAGTATATGCAAAAACACTACAGAAAAATTGATTATGTGTAAGTCCATGTTTCTTTAAAAAAGATTCTATGTCCACATCTAAATTTAATTCACTATTAAATTCATCATCTAATGAATTATCAGTTTGGATTGGTGTTAATAATGGAGATACTTCTTCTGTATCAGTTAACATTTTATCAAAGAATTTTTCAGCATCATCCATGTAACGGGAATCAATATTTTTTTCAAAGAAAACCTGTCTTAGTATTCCATTGTCTATGGAATCAAATTTAAAACCTTTTAATATTTTCAGTAATTTGTTTAAAAGAATGTCTGCAGATGTTCCATCCATAATTAAATGATGGAAATCCACATATAATGAAGTTGATTCATTATTTTTAACGATTAAAAAATGTGATAAGCATTTGTCTAAATCAAATGGTTGAACAAAAGATTTGATATCTTCGCATGTTCCTTCAATAATTTCTAGTTTAGCATCAAAAGTAAATGATGGTGTATCATTATTATTTATTCTTGAAGATAAAACAGGATATAGTTCAAATAATTTTTTTAATGCTATTTTAATATCTTCAATGGAATATTCATTATTAAGTTCTATTTTAAATGGGTTGTTATATCTTGTACCTAATTTGTTGACCTTTTCATCAAGATAAACGTTTAATTGGGATTCGGATAACGGACAGGATTTGTCAAATGCATATTTTAATTTATCAATTTTTTGTTTATTTAAATTAAATTTGATGTGATTTGTAATGTTGAGGGGTGTTGAAAGCTCCATTATTTCATTTGAAGATATATTATAATCTAATTTTTCTTTTAACAGTAACTGCAGTTTCATTGCAGATAAGGAATTTCCTCCTAATGATACGAAATCATCATCCATTAAAATATAATCTAAGTTTAAAACTTCCATAAAAGTTTCTATAACCTGTTTTAGAGTTTTATCATTTATTTCAACGTTAACTCTATTGTGGGTAGTTTTTTTCAATGCAAATTTATCGATTTTACCATTTATATTCAATGGAATTTCATCTAATTTAATAAAAATTGATGGAATCATATAAGGAGGTAATTCATTTTTAAGAGCATTTTTTACCTCATCAATATTTAAATCCTGATTGGTTGTATAATATGCAATTAAATTATCATTATCAACATCCAGATAAATGTTTGAAATAGAATCAAAGTTATGCATGATTTTTAGGATTTCATCTGATTCTACCCTGAAACCTCTAACTGATAATTGATTATCTTCACGTCCTATAATTTCAATTTCGCCATCAAAATTGTAAAAAGCAATATCTCCGGTATTATACATCTTTTTATTATCTTTGCAGTCGTAATGGGGATTTTCAACAAAAACTTCATTTGTTAAATCCGGACGATTATAATAACCTGGGCTTAAATGATTGCGGGAGATATAAAGATTGCCTGCAACGCCAACCGGTACCTGTTTTTTATTTTCATCTAAAATATATGCCCAAGTATTGGCAATGGGTTTGCCTAAAGTTACATGATCAGCATTTAAAAATCCTACAATACTGCAGTGGGTTTCTGTTGTACCATAAAGATTAGCTAGTTGCGTATTATTTTTTTCTTTAGGTAAATTATCAAATTTAGCTCCTGCCAAAAGCATATACTTCAAATTAATGTCTTCATTTACAATTGAAAGACCTAAGGAAGGAGGTAAAATTAAATCGTTTAATGATTGATTTTTAAGTGCTTTAATTACTAGTAGACTATCGCCGCGTTCTTTTTCATTGAATAATCTGCAGGTTTCACCAAAGTATAGTGAAGCAAACATTCTAAATGATACAATAAAGCTGAAACTGGCATAACATCCGGAAAT
>ONIK01000022.1 GCA_900317865.1 uncultured Methanobrevibacter sp.
CCTTCCTCAAGTTTATCCCAAATTTTCGAAGCATAATTTACTCCGGTAACCGTGATAATTATTGACCCAATTGCAGATGATGGGGCATATACAAATCTTATCAACTGTTTAACAATAACGTAAGATGCAATTTCGCCAACACCTGCTGTAAATATTATCAAATAATTTACTGAAATAGAAAATATTGAATGAGCTACATCATTTAATGTTACAGGAATTGAAACGATTAAAAGTTCTTTGAATAGTTTTGGTTGGATTTTATAATGGGGATGTTTTACTGGCAAAATTATATCTTTCCTAAAATTTTGACCGATGTTCATATATATCAAACCCAATATGGAAGATAAAATAGTTGCATATATAGCTCCTGAAATTCCAAAATTTAATACATAAATGAAAATAGGATCCAATATTATGTTAAAAATTGCTATTACAATAAAAGAATTGGATGAACGTTTTATATCTCCTACTGCCCTATATAAACCTGCATTTATATCTGGAGCCATTAAAAAAATACTTAACGTTAATGCTGGTTGAATATAAGCCCTACAAAGAGGCAATACGCTTTCACCACCAACCAATACTATCAAATCATCTACAAAAAATTTTCCTATAAAAAACAGTATAAAATAGGAAATCACTGCTAAAACAATAGTATGTATGATGGTATTATTTGCATCTTCATTTTTTCCGGCACTTTTAAATCGTGACATGACTGAATTTATAGCTGATCCAAAACCTCCCCCAAGACCAAATATAATAACATATATGGGAGATACAAGACCAATTGCAGTAAGTGCATCAGCACTAAGTCCAGAAACCCAAAAACTATCTACAATAATATTTAAATATATTATCAATGTTGATGCTATATTTGGAATTAAAAATTTGTTAATAGTTTTTTTAGGATTAACTTTACTTAATTCAATAATATCAACATTTTTATTCATATATATACTATGTAATTTTTTAATTATAAATATTTGGGACAATATTTCCTTAATCTAAATTTTTATCATGAATACAAGAATGCAACGACTTCCCATTAAGCCATAGATGAATTAAACAAACTAGGTGATTTTTTTTAAGTATGGTAATATTGTTTTATAATGAAAGATTTTAAATAGTTTTTATTGAATATTATCTAAAAAATTAACTGAAGATAGGAATTTCAAACTCCTCATCTTATACAATCTTTACACAGTCCAACATATGGTGCTACCGCCTTTTTAATATCTGATGAAACCTTATTGACGCCATTGCTCGCATCAATGATTTCATGGCTAAAGTCCTTAATGATTTCTAAATAATTGGCTCTAACTCCAGTTAAGAATTCCTCATTTTCAAATTCATCTTTACCTGAAGTTCTTGCAACTGATGTTTTGACATCCAAATCAAGAAGCAAAATCAAATCTGGCTTTTTAGCATATTTATTGAGTTCATAAATCCACTCAGCAGGTTCCTGATAAGCCAAGCTTGAAATAAATGACCTGTCAGATATGATAACCTTTTTCTCATCAGATAGCTTGTCCATTATAAGCATCCTGTCTGCTGCAAAAAGCAATCCTAATGTTTTTTGAACCTTATCCGTTTCTGCATCAGACCTTTGCAGGATTTCCCTTATTAATTTACCGACTTCAGAATCTGTTGGTTCCACTATCGTTTCAACTTCCAAACCATTATTTTCTAACCATTCTTTCAAAATTTGAATTTGAGTGGATTTTCCAGCACCGTCAATTCCTTCAAAAACTATATACATAGAATTAACTTTAGTTAAAATATTATTTAAAAATAACAATTAACTTCATTTTTAAATAATACAAAAAACAAATCTTTAAGTGCTAAAAATTATTAAGGTGTAAATAAAAAATGGTTTTATCAGAATTATTAGCTCCAGCAGGTTCTTATGAAGTGCTGGTAATTGCAGTTAATGCAGGTGCTGATGCAGTTTATTTTGCGGGTCAGAATTATGGTGCTAGAGCTTTTGCCAAAAATTTTACAATGGAAGAAATTGAAAAAGCAGTGAATTACGCTCATTTAAATAAGGTTAAGGTCCATGTTACCGTCAATACACTAATCAACAATTTTGAAATCTTAAATGTAATCGATTATCTATTCAAATTATATCAGATTGGTGTTGATGCAGTTATCGTGCAGGATTTCGGATTAATACAACTATTAAAAAAATTGATTCCAGATTTAGAAGTTCATGCATCTACTCAAATGGCTTTAAGCAATTATAGTGCAATGAAATGGGCCTGGGAAAATAACATTAAAAGAATTGTTCTTCCAAGGGAAAAAAACATTCAAGAAATTAAATCAATCCATAATCAATTAAAGAAAGAAAATATTGATTTGGAACTTGAAGCCTTTGGTCATGGTGCACTGTGTTACTGTGTATCAGGTAATTGTTATATGTCTTCATACAACAGCGGAAGAAGTGGAAACCGTGGAGCATGTGCACAGCCATGCCGAAGAGAATATCGTCTAAAATACAGAGGATATAATGTTGGAAACGGATTTTTGCTGTCAACACATGATCTTGCGACTTACAATAATATTCAAGCAATATCCGATGCTGGAGTAACCTCCCTCAAATTGGAAGGAAGAATGAAATCCGGAGACTATATTGGAACAATAGTCAACAGTTACAGAAACATTATTGATGGAAATCCCGGGGATTGGGAAAAGGACCTGCACCTTGTTTTCAACAGACAATTTACCAATGGATATATAATGAATGACAAACCCGGCCAAGTAATGGGAAGAGGCAGTTCAGGCCATGAAGGATTATATATAGGAGATATAACAAACATCGACGGGACAAAAGTTACCATTGAAATTAAAAACAAGGACATCCCAGTAATTTTAGAAAAAGGCGACGGTATAGCATTTAAATATAATGGAAAAATCAAGGGAATATATCTTGAAAAGATAATAAAACAGGATGAAAACGAAATCATTATTGATACTACACGTCTTGTAAAAGTCGGAACAGAAGTTTTCATTAGCTATTCTGCAAAGACACATGAAAGCCTGAAGCAATTTAAAAATGAAACAATTAAAAGTAAAATCCCAATTAATGTTACTTTTAACTTCCAGGAGGATTTGACTGCAAATATTAAAGTCGAATATTATATGGACAATGAATTAATTAATTTCAGGCATAAAGGAATTGCAAGATTTGAAGAGGCTAAAAACAGACCAATTACAAAAGAATCCATTATTGCTCAACTTGAAAAAACTGGTGGAACACCATTTTATATGGAAAAAATCACTTTCAATGATATGCCAGACAACTTATTTATCCCTATCAGCGGATTAAATAAAATTAGAAGAGAAATATTAGATAAAGCACAGGAATTACTGTTAAACCATTATACACCAACCAAAAAATCCGTAAAAGCAACAAGAAAACTAATTGAAGAATTTAAAAGCAATTATGAAAAATATGAAAATAAAACAAATACAAAAGCCAAATTATCCCTTTTTGCTAACGATTTAGACCAAGTTAGGGCAGCAAATGGTTTTGACTTAAAAAGAATTTATTTGGATGTTAACTGTTCATACAACAACAAAGAAGACTATTATTCAAACATAAAAGATATTTTAAAAAAAGCTATTCAAATTGCACCTGAAATTGAAATTGTTTGGGTTTTATCATCATTCATTAACGAATATGAATTAATTAAATCTAATGAAATAATTAAAGAATTGGAAAGTGAAGGATACATGATATCCGTTATGATTGACTCCCCAGGAATGGATAAGATATTTGATTGTCCGATTTATGGAAACCATAACTTAAATATATGGAATTCTTATGCAGTTGAAAGCTTATCAAAATACAGGGGATTAATCTTATCTTCAGAGCTTTCAGGACATGAAATTAAAGAAATTACTAGAAAGAATTACATTAAAAATACCGATTTGGAAATGATAGTTCATGGTAATCTAGAAGTCATCGTAAGCCGTGATGATTTTACAAACTTAAATGATGGACGGGACTTTATTATTTCAAATAATGCAGAATATGCAACATTAGAAGATAAAAAAAGAAAAAAATTCAAATATAAAGTATTTTTTGACTACAATAAACAAAGCCATATTTTAAACAAGGATTGTTTATGCTTAATTGAAGAGATGAACGATATTAAAAGCCTTAATTTAGATAATTTAATTGTTGACTGCAGATATTCAAACGAAAAATACACCAAACAAATATTATCAATTTATAATGATAGCTTAAGCGATATTAGCGATGAAAAATTATCTGAATTCAAATATGAAATAATGGATTTCTCACAATCATACATCAATAAAGGAAATTACATTGAAGGAAGGTTACATGAAGATTCCTGAATTACTTGCACCTGTCGGATCAATGGAACATTTAAGAATTGCAATTAATGCAGGTGCCAGTTCAGTTTATTTGTCTGGAAAAAATTATGGCGCAAGAAAGTTTGCCCAGAACTTTACTCTAGATGAAATACATGAAGCAGTAAAGATTGCACACCTACATAATGTACGTGTTTATGTTACCGTCAATACATTGATTAAAGAACATGAACTTGAAAGTGTATTGAATTATCTAAATGAGTTATATGCAATTGGTGTTGATGCAGTTTTAATTCAGGATTTAGGATTAATTGAACTGATTAACAGACACATTCCAAAACTTAAAATCCATGCTTCAACCCAACTGACCTGTGAAAATCAGCGAAAAATAGATTATCTTGAAAGTAAAAATGTTAAAAGAGTAGTTCTTCCACGTGAAATGAGAAAAGAAGAAATTGAAACTTTGAAAACAAATATGGAACTTGAAATCTTTGCTCATGGTGCGCTATGCTATTCATATTCAGGACAATGCCTAATGAGCAGCTTTAAAGGCGGAAGAAGTGGAAATCGTGGAACATGTGCCCAGCCATGCAGACAAAAATACAAATTAAACGGCAAGAAAGATTACTACTTATCACCAAAAGACTTATGTTTATATGATGAATTAAAAGAAATAGCTGAGTTAAATATCAAATGCATTAAAATTGAAGGAAGAATGCGTTCAAAAGAATATTTGGGCATTGTCATAAGCGAATACAGGAAAGCTCTAAACAAACTAAAAAGCAATAAGACTTCAAAAACGGAAATGCTTAATTTGGTTTTTAACAGAGGATTTACAAAAGGACAATTCGCCAACACTTATCAAAGAAGCATCAGACCCGGCCATTTAGGTTTAAAAATCGGTAAAGTAATTGATGTTAAAAATTCACAAATTGCAATCAAAGTCAATGATACTATCAAAACAATCCCTGAAAAAGGCGACGGAATATTGTTTATTAAGAAAAGTGATGATTACGGAATGGAAATATCACAAAATCCAATCGTAACCACATTAAATCATTTTAATAAAAATAAATTCAAACAAATTAAAGATCTGACAAGACCAAATAAAGTTTTAATCATAAAAAAAGTTCGTCAAAACAAGAAAAATAACTTTAAACTGGAAACTTCCGATGTTTATCTGACAAAAAGAAATTCCCTTACAAAATTAGTTAAGGAAATAGAAAATAAAGGATCCAGTTTTGTTAAATCCAAATTAATTTTAACGTTTTCACTTAAAAATAAATATCCACAACTGAAAGGACGATTGACTTTAGCAAACCATAAGGAAGTGACCTGTGAAGTAACAGGGACTGTAAAATTTGAAACTCCATTAAAAAGAAATGTTACACAGGAAACAATTGAAAAACAACTATCCAAACTAGACAATTACCCATTTCAAATCACACAAATTAATATGAACTATGACGGCAACCTATTTATTCCAATTAAAGAGATTAATAAATTACGAAGAGAACTGCTTGAAGGTCTGGAAGCTGAAATCCATAAATTATATGAAAATAAAAAAGAAAAAATCACATTTAAACAAAATCCACAAAATAGAAGCGAAGAAATCTTATTATCATATTATACAAATAATTTAGACGATTTAGAATTGATTAAAGGCGTTGAAAGAGTTTATTTAGAAATTCCGCCAAACAACAGCATTAACTTTATGGTTAATTTCCTGAAAAAAGCTTTTGAAATTACATATGCTAAAAATTATGATTTAATATGGAAATGGCCAGATATTGCACATGATGACCTAATCAAATCGCTGAATAAGGTTAGAGGCATCCTGAATAAAATGGGCTATAAATTAAAAATAATGTCAAATGATTTCAAAGGAGATTATGGACCTTATTCAATGAACATTACAAATACCGAATCCATAAACTCCTTAAAAAATTATGAATTACTTACAATATCTCCGGAACTTAGAAAAATGGATTATGAAGGAATTATAAAAAACTGCAAAGACAATAGCAAAATAGAACTTTTAGTTCAAGGATCTGTTGAGTTAATGAAAACAAGATACGGATTTAAGGAAAATATTGGAAGTGAAAGTTTAATTGAGAATAACAATGACAAATATCCAATAAAATACAATTTATCGGGAGAAGAATTAATTATATTTAATAACGAAGACCTGTCCTTGATTGATGAAATAGAGCATTTAGCATCAATAGGTTATGTTAACTTTTCAATTGATGGGCGTTATAAAAATAAAGATTATATTAAAATGATTGATTTATATAAAGATGTTTTAAACAGTCATGAAATAAATAAAGAAATTTTTAGAAATTCAACAAAAGGCAATTACTCTTCAAATGCTCTAGGCAAATAACTAATTATATATACATATTAAATAATCATTAAGGGTTTGGTTTAAATGGAAGGAGACTTACATACATTGCAAGAAATAAAAGGCATAGGAGATAAAATCTCCGAAAAGATAATAAGAAGCGTTGGAGGAGAAGAAGAACTCCAAAAGATAATTAATGAAGTTGATGTAGAAAGAATCATAAATATTGATGGAATTAGTCAAAGAAAAGCAATTCAAATAATGAATCAATTGTTAGATAACGACAATTATGAATTTATGAAAAGTGACAGGGCTTTAGAAATATACGAAGACATCATTAATAAGATTTTAGCCTACTCAAACACAGCATATTCAAAAAACAGAATACTTTTATTATCTCCTTCAAAAGACATGAATAAAATCAAAAATCAAGTTCAGATTGTTATGGATGCCAAAAAAGAAGTATCCCAAATGCCAATCATTAAATTAAGAGGTCTGATGAAAAATTTAAAAGAACTTGAAGAACCTAAAGCCGAATATGATGCAAGTAAAGTCATTTTGGTTGAAAGCGAAGAAGATAATTCATACCTAACCGATTTAGGCCTTAACCAATATTACCCCATCATTACTGCAAGCGACTCCCCCCTGCTCCAAGAGGAATTAATGAATTATGATTTAATATTTTATGTTTATTCACAGGGAATACTTGATTTTGAAGGAATGCCAAACTTAGTTATGATTAATATAGATGAAAATGATTATGAAATTGTTCCGGAAAAAATTATAAACTTTTTTACACAAAATCAAGATATTTTTCAAAGAGTTCATGAAATCCAAAAAATCAGAAACAAAGAAAGTGTTCTTGGAGACATAATTCCAATTATTGATGAATTGAATATTGTTGATAAGCAGGAAGTGGATATTGACGAACTTGTTAATTCACTTAAATATGAGATGGATGAAGAGCTTGAAAAGTCAATTAAAAATATTGATCTTGAAGGAGATGAAATACTCAACCTATTAAATAACAATTTCCCACCAAAGATTAGCAAAATATTTGACGATATTATAAGTAAACGTAAGGCAATCATCAAGGATAAAACAGGAATGGATTTTGATCCATACCTTCGAAAATATCCTATTGAAATTGACGAACAAGAAATACAAAGAGTGAAACTTGAACGTTCATCCAAAAAAGAAAATGATATTTTCGACATTAAAAAAAGTGCTGCAATACAACTAAATTCAATAAAACAAAAAGCAATAGAAGAAGTTAAAGATGTAATCAAGTTTGATTATGAATTTTCACTTGGAAGCTTTGCATACGAATATGGCCTGGTGGAGCCGGAATTCGGAGAAGATATTAAATTAAAAGGAGCACTTCACCTAGACTTATCACTTAAAAAAGACGACGATAATATTCAAAAAATTGATTATGAACTGACACAAAAAGAAAACGTTGCACTTCTAACCGGAGCAAACAGTGGTGGTAAAACAACACTTCTAGAAACCCTAACCCAAATATCCATAATGGCTCAAATGGGGCTACCAGTAAGTGCCGATGCATGTGAAATAAAATTATTTGATGAAATTTATCACTTTTCCAAAAAAAGATCACTTGATGCAGGAGCATTTGAATCCTTTTTAAATGTATTTATTCCAATAGTAACAACAGACAGTGAAAAATTAGTTTTGTTGGATGAACTTGAAGGAATAACAGAACTTGAAGCTGCTGTTAAAATTATTTCAACATTCATTGATATGATTAAAGAATCAAATTCATATGGAATAATTGTAACCCATATGGCAAGGGAATTAATGAACTATACAGACATTCGAGTAGATGGTATTGAAGCAAAAGGATTAGATGAAAACTATAATTTAATAGTTGATAGAACACCAAAAATGAATTTCCTTGCAAAAAGTACACCAGAATTAATTTTAAAAAGAATATATGAAAAATCAGATGATGAACTAAAAGCAGTATATGCAAGAATATTGGAAAAATTCTAAATACTACATTCCACATAAATTTTAATAATGAAAGTTCAGAAAAAATCAAAAAATTCAGATATTCAGAGAATAAATCAAATATATAAAGTTCTTAAAAAAAATGATTTTGGATATTTAATAGAAGAAAACACTTTTTTTAAAACATTTCCTTTCCTTAGAAATCGAAAAATAAATAAAGACAAAGAGCTACCTGATACAACAATTCCAATAAGAATAAGAAAAGTATTGGAAGAACTAGGTCCAGCATATATTAAATTAGGACAAATGTTATCAACAAGGCCGGATTTAGTTGGACTGGAAATATCTGAAGAATTGCAAAAATTAAGGGATAGAACACCCATTACTGACTTTAGCGAAATTAAAGAACTGATTGAATCTGAATTAGGACATCCATTAGATGAAATTTACACAGACATTGATGAAATACCAATTGGTTCAGCTTCAATAGGACAGGTTCATACTGCCAGATTAAAAGAAAACGGCGAAAAAGTAGCCATTAAAGTTCAAAAGCCGAACACTGAAGAAACAATAAAAAGTGATTTAAGAATAATGAAATTTTTAGCAGTGCGAAGTGACAGATACCTAAATAAAACAAAAGTTTACAATTTACCTGCAATCATTTTAGAGTTTGAAAAATCAATTTTAAAAGAAATAAATTTCTTGGAAGAAGTAAGAAATATGGAAGTTCTTGCAAGCAACTTTAAAACAATACCATACATACATATTCCCGAACCTTATATCCAATATTGTTCAGGAAAAGTAATAACAATGGAATTTATTGATGGAAAACAATTATCTGAAGTTATTGAAGATAATACAGACAAATACAATAAAAAATTAATAGCTAAAAGAGGAATGGATTCATACTTTAAACAAGTGATGGTTGATGGGTTCTTCCATGCTGATCCTCACCCAGGAAACATAATAGTTTTAGATAAAAATAAGATCTGTTATGTGGATATGGGAATGATGGGGATTCTAGATGATACATTTAAAGAAAACCTGGCAGAACTTATTTTATTATTAATTAACGGTAATACTGACAATATTATCAACCAATTAATTTATATGGACATAATCACTCCATCACAAAATACACCCGAATTAAAAGCAGATATTAATGACTTAATGAAAAAATATTATGGAACAAAATTAAAAAATGTAAATGGAAGTATTGAAGATTTGCTGGATGCAATGGTAAAAAATAATGTAATATTACCAAGAGAATTCGTAATGATTGCAAGAGGATTGGCATTAATTGAAGAAAGTGGTAAAAAATTAAATCCCGACTTTGATACAGCAGAAGAACTTAAAGGATTATCTAAAAAAATAATTTTACATAAAGCATCACCAAAAAGATTATTTAAACTCGGATCAAATTATATTCTTGAAATAGGACATTTAGCAAAAAATCTCCCAAACACTGTTAATAACACCTTATCAAAATTAGAAGACGGCGAAATAACAATAAAACTAAAACACGAAGGAATAATGGAACTATCAAAACAAGTAACAACTGCAATAGTTATGGCAGCATTAATTGTGGGATCTTCTCTTGCATTATTTGCAGATAAAGGGCCAACAATATTAAATATTCCTGTTTTAGGATTAATAGGTTATGTAATAAGTTTTGCATTAGGAATATACCTGGTAATTCAATATATAATGTTTGACCTGGATTAATTGCCAAATAGTTATTTTTAAATTAAAATTTTCATTTTAATCACAAAATAACAATTAATCAATAGTGTGTTCCATTTGAGTTGGGAAAATCAATCTATATGCAGTACCATTTTCCTGTTTAATTAGACTTACATCTCCTCCCAACTGTTTGGTTAAGCTTTTAATTATTTCACAGCCCAAATTTTTACTTATATTGTCCGTATCTTTAATGCCGACACCATTATCTTTTATTATTAGCTCACCAGTATTATTGCCAATATTTCTTATTTCTTTAATTATTTTATTGTTTGATGATGATTTATCAGGAAATGCATGTTTAATAGCATTCATAGTTATTTCATCAATAATCAGAAGTAACGGAGTGATAACTTCAATAGACAATTCCAAATCCTCATCAACATATGTTTCAAACTCAATATGTTTAGGAATATCAACCACATTTATTGTCTGCATATCATGATCAATCAAATAATCTTTCAAATTAATATTTTTAAAATCCTGAGAGTTATAAGTCTTTTCATGAAGTAATGCAAGTGAATTTAAACGTGTTTGCATATGGTTAATAATTAAATCAGGCTTATTTCTGTATGCTCTTCTTTCAAGATTTAAAAAACTGTTTAAAATTTGCAGGTTATTTTTAACCCTGTGATGAATTTCTTTAATTAAAATCAATCTATTTTCATTTGATGCAATTAGTTGTTCCTGTTTAAGCCTTTCTTCAGTGATGTCCGTTAAAAAACCAAGGCTATGGATAGTATTTCCATATTCAAAACGTTCAATATACAAATCAACGATTTTTCTATTGTTTGGATTTCCATTCACATAATAACAAAAAGTTTCATCAATATTATTAATTTCACCATCAATCAATTTTTCCAAACGTTGAACCACACTTTTATCGGCTATATTTTTAAGAATATCTCTTGAATGAATATATTCACCATAATCTTTCTCAATAATATAATAAAAACCTTTAGAGAACTTAAATTGTTTAATATTTAAAGGTTCAATCAACAAAGCCAATTTAGTGCTGTTTTTAAAACCATCCAATAAGAAATCAACCGGTTTGATGAGATCATCATTGGAATATTGGGTTATGTCATTTATCATACCCTGGCGAATGACAATTCCTGTTTCATCAAAATAAGAATAAACATTAACTTCTAAAACTTTTAAAGTACCATCTTTTGTTTTAATACGGATAACTTCATCACATTGTGCAGTATCCTTATTCGTAATATCAAAAATTTTATTTACAATGTGCTTATCTTCAGGTATTACCAAATCAAAAACAATATTGAAATAATCATCAGATTCTTCTTTTGCACGGTTTATAATGTTATATATCCCCTGTGACCAGGTGTATTTTCCATGGATATTATAATAACTGCCAGTTTGAGAGAAATTTTCAATTATATTACTTTTATCTTCATCAAAATCCCGATACTCTAAATCAACACGATTACTTGTCTTTGTATCAATATTATTGGCAGTTACAAAAATTTTTCCCATATCAAAAAGTATTTTGGCAGTGCTTAATTTGGATAATTTATTTTTATGATAATACACAAACCTTACATTTCTGGTAACTTGATTTTTATAGACATCAACTAATTCATCATGCAAAACTTCATAAAGTAATGGTGATAATTTACTTAATAATCTTCCTTTTACATCATCAGGAGTGCAATTATATTTATCAAGAGTAAAATTTCCTATACTTTGAATAATAAAATCTTTACCTTCTTCATAAGGAATCAAACAATAAATTTCAATGGGAATACTGTTTATAAGTTCTTGAAATGGTAAATCTTCAATATCAAACTCTTTAGGCGAAGGGTTATAAAAATCTTTTTGGCTAGCATTGAAAATACGAATTTCATCAATACCCTCCAAATGCCTATGTTCTTTTTCTATCTTCATACAGCATCAATAATACATATAAAATGTTATAATCAATATTTTATTATTAATTATATTTAAATTAAATCATTATAATCCCAACTATAACATCATCAGTTAAAAGAAAGGAATAATTGAATAGACAGTAATCAACACCACTACAGTCAATATGACTATAGCACCAAGAGGAACTTTTTTCCAGGCAAGTCCTGCTGCTACAACCGCACCAATCAAACCAATATACCATAACTGATTGTCAACGGTCAATACTCCAGGACATATTAATGCTGCAAGAGCAGTATATGGGATTAAATTCAAGAATTTTTCAGCTTTTTGAGGAAAATCAAGCTTATCAATAAACAATACAGGAATTAACCTCGGAATAAATGTTACAACGGCACATCCCAAAATCACCAATGTAATATAATCCATTATGCATCACCTGAAAGAAAATATTCATCATCTACAATATACATTCCAATTCCTGCCCCAATCAATGTTGAAACTATTAAAGCCCAATTTCCTAAAAATTGGGATAAAATAATATTTAAAACTGCAGTTACCAATACTAAAGCAGCAATTTGTTTTGAATCCTTAACAGCAGGAACCAAAATAGCTACAAACAATGCATATAGTGAAATATTGAAACTGTTTGTAACAATTACTGGAAGAATATCAAGCAAAACAACACCAATTCCTGCACCTAAACACCAACTTAACCATGCAGTGATAGCAATTCCAAGATATATCCAAATTGAAGAATCTTTCGAAAGTGAAAACATTGCAAATGATTCATCAACAGTAACATGAGCCGCTAAAACATTCAACCCAAAATTAGACTCTTCAACCTGATTTAAAACACATGTTGACATTACAAAATATCTTAAATTTACAACAAAGTTTGTTAAGATTATTGCTATAGCTGTTGCACCCGAAAGTGCCATTGATGCGGCTATAATTTGTCCGGCACCAGCATAAACAAGAAATGACATGGATATGGTTTGCAATGGAGTAAACCCTGCTTTCATTGCAATTGCAGCATACCCAATTCCCATAGGAACATAACCCAATGTAATTGGAATGCTCTTTTTAGCACCATCAATAAATTTAGATTTCCTAGAAATAATAAACGACTCCCAATAAAAATTTAATTAATAATTTAAATCATCATTTCAACAATAAATATAATCCAAATATCATAAATAATTAATTATACTTTAATATCTATTAAATTTAATATTTATCCATATCTATGGTTACTCAAGATGTTTGTCAGACATCATATAAAATTAATTATGAATTAGTGAAATTAAAATTAAGAAAAAAAATAAATATTTTCCCTAAAAAAGATAAAATTATTTAACTTTATATGAAAAAAGAATAGATTAAAAAAAAAACAAATATTCAAAATTTAAGAAAAAAAATTTATTATTTAAAACTATAATATAACAATGGAGGTAAAATCATATCACTGTTAATGTTAATTGCAGATATACTCTATTATTATAGCTTTAGTAATGACACTTTTAAAAAATCCTGATCAGAAAAATAAAACCCTCATTTATGTTTTATTGGCTTTGATTGTAATTTTTACTATATTGAACATATTTTGGTAATAATTAATACCACAACCAAATATTTTTCTAAATAATCTGATTAGATAAGAATATTGTCTTTTTGAATTATGCATTGAATAATTTGTAGAATTGAATAGTATAAATAACGAGTCATTAAATTAAGTCAAAAATATTAAATCATTTAACTAGAAATTTTTAATTGTAATTACAGTACTATTCAATCCCAATACCCGCGCATAATCAATTTTATCAGCAACACTCAATAAAATTTTAATATGATCATACTCACATCCATCTCTTTCAACAGTAGGGTTAAATTCAACACCTTGATCTTTAATCGAAATTAAAATTTGCTCACTTTGAATTTTGATTAAAATATCCATTGTTCCAACATCACCATTAGTTTTAACAATATTTGCCAGCATCTCTTCAATATATAAATCCATTACCTTAGGTGGAGTCAATTACATAAATGACAATATGACCTATTATTTTTTCACATACACCAATGAAAGCAGAGAGTTTACATTAAACGTATGTACTGATTTTGGAGAAAAAATGAATTATTACGCCGGAACACTATACACCAAACAATTCACATTCAAAAATATAACAGACATCAGCCAAGTTCTCACAGATAAACGTTACGAAAATTATACAACATCCGTTATCCAAGTAGGAACCGTGTATGTTAGTAATGATGTTGAATATGTTAACGTATTGAAGAGGATTAATTATCCCCATTACTTTGCAAGAACTCCAGGTGAAATACGCGAATTAAATGTTGTATTTACAAAACAATTATTTTTCGATTCCATTGGCGTTTCCATGTGGATGATTTTGACTGTGATATAATAAACTTTTATGGTAACCATTCAACAATCAAAGCAACAACCGGAGACAGAGATGAATACACATGGATAACCAACACTAAAACTATTTTCATTGCATCAGACATCCAAATAGAAGGATTCAACATTGCAATCGAAAACAAAGGGGAACAGTTATCCTAAACAATGTGGTATTAAAAAACAACAGAATGGATTATATGATAGACCCGGACTGGGGAGCAGCAATACAGAATGCCGGATACTGCATTTGTAACAACTGTACTTTCACTAACAATTATTGCTCCAGAGGAGGAGCAATCTTCAACACGGGAAGATTAGAATTGAACAACTGCACATTTATCGGAAACACCGGATACACAGAGGGAAACGATGTCTTAAATGTAGGTGACGGCATTGTCATATTAAATGGAAAAAAAATTACAGAAGATGAAGGTCCAGTTACTTGTACAGATAGTGTAACTAGTACATCCGACATAATCTTTTATACAACAGCGGCCCTTGCAGCAGTTATTTGTGGTGCAATATTTTTATGTGGAGGATGTTTAATGATATATACTGGCGCTATAATGTATTTTATAGGTGCTATTGGAATAGATTTAGCCATATTATGTGGAGAAGAAATTTTTTGGTGGATGTATTATCATCCAAGAAATCAGATTCTTCATCACGAAAAACCTGATGTATCCCCAATTGACCTCACTACCCCAATAAAAATCACAGATGAAATCAATTTCAAATAGTTTTGATTAGGACATAAGATAATAATATAAACAATTTATTATTATCTTATTTTTATTTAAACAGTGATCCATCATCCAAGGTTCTTATTTTGAAAACCACTTTTCTGGTTAATGGATAGAATATCAGTTCGTACAGTACCTTGAACACTATCTGACAGCCGATCATGGTAAAAACCAAATCATTCGGCAGAACTCCGTAGAATGAAACTAAAATGAAAATTACAGAATCGACAGTTTCCCCTATTATGGTACTCACTATAACTCGTACAAAAAGCAAATCATAGTATTTTTCCTTTAATTTGACAAGTACCTGAGAATTTAAAATATTACCCATCATGTAAGAAATAAGCCCTGCCACAAACAGTCTGGGTGTTGTTGAGAGAAGCGCTGCAAATGCAGGGGCATTGGGACTGGTTGAAGGAAATATCATAGCAACCTGATATAGGACAACTACTACAACATTGATGATGAAACCCAAATAGATAATATTTTTTGTCAGTTTAAATCCGTAAATTTCAGATAAAATGTCATTAATGACAAATAGTATCGGAAATGTCAATATAGAACATGGCAAAGCTATGAAACTTATTTCCAGTGTTCGAGTAGCCAATATGTTAGATGCAATCATGCTGGCACAAAATATTCCTGTAAGATATGCATATACATTAGTCTTATTCATATTTTCAAACATACAAAAATCCTCCATTGTTAATGAATTTATCTGTCATTCGGCATTAATTTATCTTTTGATTCATAATACAAATTTATTCACACATACCATATATTTGTTTTCATTTTTGGAAAAGTTATAAGTTAACAAATAAGCAGATTTACTTAATTCAGCACAAAAATCAAAAACTTTCTTCAAATCCTTCTTAAATTGTTCTTTTTTAGATTTTAATTTATCACTAGATGTATTTGAATGCTAAACATTGGAAAATTTATGAAATGTTTGAATTTCAACATTAACCACTGGTTTTTTGAATTGGAATTTTATTGACTAAAGCTATTTTCAGTTTATTCTGAATCCATACTGCTAGGAATATTGAAGTATATGATAATATACAAAGACACAGAATAGTTAAATAAACATTTGTTCCTATTAACGGATTAAGTAAAATGAAATAAATTTGCATAAACGGACAATTCAACAGATAAATATTCATAGAACGAGATTCACAAAAATTATAAAATCTTGACTGATTGAGCTTATCAGAAAAGGAAGTTCTTGAAACTGCCATAAATATGAAATAAAACAATAATGCACCTGAAATATCCCCAATATAAAAAATAACAGTAGTATGAATATTTAAATAAATGATTAACCCCAATACTGCAAACAAAACTAATGAGATTATGCAGTATATTTTTGAATCCCATTTCTCAATTTTTTCATTGAAATGATATAATAAAATCCCAACAAAAAAAACAATGAAAAAAGGACCAGATTCTGCTATACAATAATAATGAATATCTGATAAAAATAATTCAATGCATGCTGCAGCAATAACTGTTAAAGCACCGGCCACAATCAATTTTTTTCCATCCAAAAGATTTCTTATAATTATGAAAAATAATGTTGCCCAGAATAATGGCAATAAAAACCATAAATGATCCGTAAAAACTCCCATACACATTGCTAGAAAACCACTTACAAAATCAGTATGTAAAGGACGGCCCAAAGTAGGTATATCGAAAAATGTATATAACGGAACAAGCCAAAGTGCACCATACATAAAATACGGCCAGATTAATCTTTTAACTTTATTTTTAAGCATCTCCCATCTACTACGGGGATGATTTCTTGTAGACAAAAGAAACAGAAATCCAGAACATAAAATTAAAGAAGGCACTAAACACTCCTTAAGAAATGCTAATAATGTAATTACACCCTGTAAAACAATGCCTGCAGTTAATGGCCAGGAAGGACTTGGATTTTTATAAAAATGCATACAATGAAAAAAAATAACCAATAGAATAGCAAATGTTTTTGTTTCAGATATTGCGATATTTTTTGTATAATTATTTGATTTACCCATATATTTAGTTAGAACTGTCCACTATTTAAATTTAGCTTTTATTTAATCGTTGAGCTGTCAACGTTTATGTTGCAATTTTACAAAAATACCTCAAAATTTTTTTAAAGAAAACAAAATAATAACAACTATAGTAGTTTAACAAATATTTGAAATGTATTTTAGCGCATAATTTTCTGTTAAAGATTTATTGCAACATTTCCACAATATATTGCAGATAATAACCTGAAATAGTTATGACTAATCGCAAATGTTTTTTAAAGCAATAATCAAATGATTCATGAAATCTTCTCTTGTTTTCTCATCCAGCTCCAGAATAGACAGATAAGGATTTAAATCCTCAAGCTCCACCAATAATAATTCGCCCTCTTTTGTCCTGCAGGCATCCACCCGTTGGATTCCGTTTTCAATGTCATTCCAAGCAATGAATTTTTCTGCAAACTCCCTATCGATTTGACTGAATTCATATTTTTCAAGTTCCCAACGTTTGTCTTTACTTGGAGCATATAACGCATATTCCAAGCAGTCATTAATAAAATAGAATGATACTTCATATTCAAAGTCAACTGCAGGTTGTATTAACATATTCCCAAGGTCTTTTTCAAATAATTCCCTCTTTGTTAAAAATTCCAGGCCTATTGAATCTGCACCGCCCTTTGGTTTAATGACATATTTTTCACAACTTGGAAGCAGATTTATGTTTTCAAGATTATCAATAGTTGGAATAACCGGATAGCCTTCTAATGTCAAATCCAAAAGATATTGTTTGCCTTTCATGTCTGCTTTGCCTACAAACTCATTGAAAGTCAGGATACTGTTTGAAGTTACCCTTTTAACAAATGATTCATAGTCCTCCTCAAAACCAGTTACAGGACCAGTATTTCTAAAAACGATTAAATCCACATCGTTTTCAAAATCCTTTGAGTTTTTCGGATGACACAATGCAACGTCAAAATGTTCCTTTAATATATTTGTAACATATAAATCCTCTTCAAAATATTTTCTGCCTTTGGCATCATAATACAAATCAGTTAAATACAGTATTTTCATATTTATTTCCCCCATTACTAAAACTCAAAGTCTGTTGAGATTTCCAATATGCATTCACTTTCATTAAGGATATTAATTAACCTTTCATCCAAATCCGAGTGATTGTCATGATAATCAATTTCACCTAATTCACTTCTAATTGAATACGCCAAACATTCTTCATCCAAGCTGAACTGTGCATTTACATTTTCTTTATTTCCCCGAGCATCAAGCCTAATCCATTTATCCAAATCTTTTATATACACAGTATTTAAAGCATGAATAATATAACCTTCACTTGCATCATCTGCTCTTGTAAGCAGCTGATAACTGATGCCTGACGGAATTCCATCTGCTCTTAAAAGTGCTGCAAGAAGACATGATTTTGTCCAGCAAATCCCAGTTTTATTTTTAAGCACATCACTGGCAGTTCTTGAAACTATATTTGTTTCAATGTCCCATGAGTGAGGAATTTCATCCTTAACAAAGATAAAACATTGTTTGATATAGTCCAGTTGATTTTCAGATTCATCCCTTAATTCCTGAACCTTTTTCTGAATACCTGAATTCTTATAATCAATACTTGGTGTTTCCATTAAATAATTTTCCATGGGATTCACCATTTAATGATGGATTAAAACTAAAATAAAATAATAACATTCCGTTATAAATTTAAAAAACTTCTTAAAATAGATTTTGCCCATATACTATACAAAATATAATATACTTTTAGCTCCATACATACAGACCCTATTCAACATCAAAACCCTTTTTTATCATGCTGTTTTTAAGAATCTCCATTGCTTTTATCGTATCCTGTCCTGAAACCCTCTTAATCATGCGATTGTTTTCATTAAACCTTCCGATAAAATAATCCTGCTGTTCCTTACTTACTAAGTCCAGTCGGGTATAGTTTGTAAGGCATTCCAGAAGGGCGAATACACCCCTGTTTAAAGCCTTTGCACACGGATGATTTTTGACAATTTCTACAACATCACTGCTTATGATATAAGCTTCCCCATTTGATGTTACATGGTCTTTAATTGGATCCATCTTTCTAATGTCTGTAACATCACAAATGACATATGCTTCTGCATTTTTCAATATTGCAAGGTCATCATCATCGGTAAACTCTTCAATATCCAGATTTCCGATGGTTGAATTTACAAAATTTATAGGGTCAAAAGTGATATTTACAACATATCTGCGCGTTTCCATAATGTTTTTCAGGGTTTTGGTGCCCACAAATAATCTGCATCCAAGTTTGTCTTTGCCTTTGCATACAATTCCTATTGGCGCTGCATTTTTTACACCGTCCTTGCTCATGGTAGTGTAAATTCCTTCATATTTCTGCCCTTCTTCAATTCCGATATCGGTCAAATCAATACCCATTTTATCATCCTTATTAATTACATCTTCAATATAATGTCTATTCATTAATCTAATTAAAAATTATTGTCAAAACATCATATCATCACAGTAGTTTCCCTCAATATTGGTGTCTTTAAAGTGGAAATAATAATACCTTTTTGAACTATGTGTAAAAAGGAAAGCTATAAAACACATATTAAAGCTAATCGTCATTTAAATTGTCAGTTTATCAAATTAGAAAATTTCAGATGAAATCCAACTAGGCTTCCAATTCGACATGATCGATTGTTTTACATTTACAAGTTAATGGTCAACAATATGTAGTAACAAAAAACGGTCAAAATGAGCATTAAAAATAATAATTAAAAGAACTCTTTTTATAAAAATAAGAAAGAATAATTATTAATTAAACTATTCAATAATCAAAATTAAATAAAAATAAGTAAAAACTAATATTAAAGTTAAATAAATAATTTAGACTTCAAAAATCATTTAAAAATCTTGTTGCCCGTATACTATGCAATATATTTACTACTTTATCTGCAATACCATAATATTTGACTCAATATCCTATAAATTTTAAACTACATGTTTCAACATCACCTCTTCCTATTATTGAAAACATGATTGGAAACATATTTATATTAAAGAAAAATAAAATTTTTAATGATGAATGAGAAAATTGATATGGTTTCATTGCCTAAAAAATCATTTTGGCAATTAAGCGTACCAATAATCGCTTTTGTATTTTCGATGCAATTTATGGTATTGTCGATATATCCTGGATATCACAAATAAGCGTTCATGCTTCTTTTGCAGTAGGTGTTTCAATACCATTTGTTTCTCTCATATTTTCATTCGGCGATTCAATTGGGCAGGGAGCAAATTCTCTGATGTCTCGTTTTATGGGAATTGACGATTATGAAAGTGCATATAATACATTAATTCATGGAATAATTCTAACAAATATAATATGGATTTTTATAGTAATATGTGCTTTATTCGCCCAGGGAATATTATACAGTGTAGACCAGGCAGACTCATATATTTTAATTTGGGATTATGTGAATCCTTGGTAAAAGATGTTTTACTTAGATGAAGTTAGATAGGATTGGACGATTACTCGTCCGCACCCTCTTTGGAACCGTACGTGTCCGTTACCGAACATACGGCTCGAGCAGAACTTTATCCGAAAGTTCAACTATATTATTCATCGATTCATAAAATAATCCTCTTTACTTTTGTCATATGGTGAATTGTTGTGTGTTATCATTTTATGTCGCTTAATCTTAGTCCAGCTCATTTTAATTAAATGATTCTCTTCTTTAGGGCCAGTTAATATCCATTTTCCACGATGACATCCGTCGTCGTATTCTGGGAAATATTTTCTTTTAATCCATTTCCAACCTTTATTTTGGTGCAAACGGCGCAAAAACTTATATATTTTGTTCCATATATAGTAATCCATATCAGAAAATGTCTTTTTAGCAACAGTAGGTTTCCAATAATTGGCAGTGCCAATTATTAGGGGGTTTAAAGAGTCTATCAGGCTGTCAACGTTGTTTCCGTGATGCCATCTGACTCTTTCAGACACTTTGGCTTTAAAGTTCTTGATACTATCTTTTGATGGTTTAATCAAACATTTTAATCCTTTGTTTGTTTTATATTGTCTGAAATTGAATCCTAGAAAATCAAATCCTTGAGAAATGTGTGTAATTTTAGTTTTATCTTCTGCAAGTACCAGTCCTCTCTCAAAAAGGTAGTTTTCGAGAATTTTAGGTACTTTTTCGATGTCTTCTCTGTTTCTTGCGAAAATAACGAAATCATCGGCGTATCGAGTAACACGATATTTTCCTTTGGTTTCATAAAATTCTTTGGTTTCACCATTTCGTATTTGAGTTCTCTTCTTGTAAGAGATGTTTAAATAGTCTTCAAGTCCAGTTAAAGCAATATTTGCCAGTAAAGGTGAAAGTAATCCTCCTTGAGGAGTACCACTCGTGGTCCTATTAAACACACCATTATCAACGTATCCTGCTTTTAAGTATCTTTCCACCAGTTTAATCAATGGAAAACCTCTAATTTTACTTAAAATAAACTCGTGAGATAGGTTATTAAAGCAATCTTTAAAATCGCCTTCAAATACTTCACAAAATTTATTGTTGTGGATAATGTTAAATATTCGTTCTACGGCGTCATGAACTCCTCTTTTCGGCCTAAACCCATAACTAGTGGGTTCAAAATTGACCTCCATTTGAGGTTCCAACGCCATGCGAATAATTTCTTGATACACCCTATCAATAACAGTAGGAATTCCCAAAGGGCGCAATTTACCGTTTTTCTTACGAATATAATGTCTATACGCAGGTTTAGGAACATGTTTAGATATGTTCCTAGTTTTGAGTTCGTCTACTAGTTTTCCACGTTGTTTATCAGTTTTGATGACTTTTCCATCAATTCCTGGTGTCCTTTTACCTTTGTTAATCTGCGTAACACGTTTAACTGCTATTAAAATAGCAGATGTACTTCTCACCAATATTCTTTGTAAATCTCGTACTTTTCTTGAATCTCCTATACTTTCGGCATGATATATCCGTTTCTGTAACTTATCTATATACTTCTCGACCTTGTACCAATTGATACAAGACCAATCCGTAGCGCATTGTGCTGTGGACTCATAAACATTATCGTTTTGAGTATATCTCATCTTATCACTAATCCTTTGAATAAATTACTTATTTTCCGTTTTATATTCACGTTTTCCACCAATCAGAAGTCAGCCATGTTATCCATGCCACACACGAAGGCGTGGTATCCATTATAGTTATTATTCCCACTATTTCCTATTGTCTTTCGACTGTTAATGGCTTTTGCTTTCTCTGATATCCATTACCTCCCAAGGAATTAGGCTTCTTTCACAATCCGCTTACTCACAAATAGTTGTGAGACCTTGTGAGGCTTACCAAGTTGATCTACTTCAGAAGCGAATGAATTAAGGTTCAATTTTTACTCCGGCAAATTACTGTAAGGTTATGACTAAAATTCATTGATTATTCCTATGAATTTGCATACAATAGTAGTTAAATAAAATTTAACGTTGCATCCTACCTACTGGCTTGATTTACGAAGCTTACAATTGTTCACTTACGTTAACCTTTTTCACTCTTTCCCTAGCACATAAGTACAATGAATGCTTTATACTTATTTATGCATAATATCATGCAACCTCATAATCAATTACTCGATTATGAGTTTCAATGGGGAAAATCCCG
>ONIK01000012.1 GCA_900317865.1 uncultured Methanobrevibacter sp.
TTTTTATAATTTAATTGATGCTGCTTGGGTGTCTGGTCTTGGTGCCGATGCGCTTGCAGGAGTTGGATTTTTTACACCAATATTCATGATTCTGGTGGGTTTTGGTAATGGTTTGGGTTCTGGAGCTGCTTTTGCATTATCAAAATATCTTGGTGAAGAAAA
This sequence comes from uncultured Methanobrevibacter sp., assembly GCA_900317865.1. Classification (GTDB taxonomy): domain Archaea; phylum Methanobacteriota; class Methanobacteria; order Methanobacteriales; family Methanobacteriaceae; genus Methanocatella. Next base: position 163 of record ONIK01000012.1, read on the forward strand.
TAAATTAAAAGCAGACAATGCTTCTGTTCATTCAATTATAATTAACATAATTGTTTCACTTATAATAACTCTATTATTGTTGTTTTTACTGGTTCCTATTTTAAATGCAATGGGTGCAGGTAAAACAATTGGTTATGCTACAGATTATGGCGTAATAATTCTTTTAGGGTCAATTTTTATTATCTTTTCAAATGCATTGTATGGTATTTTTAGAGGTGAAGGTGATACTACTCGGCCGATGTATGCTATGATAGCTTCAGCTATTCTAAACATGATTTTAGATCCGATTTTTATTTATAATTTAAATTTTGGAGTTAAAGGTGCGGCTTTTGCAACCATAATTTCATCAGTTTTTGTCATTTTAATTTTAATGTATTGGTTTTATGTAAAAAAAGATACTTATTTAAGGCCAAATCTTTCTAATTTCAGTTTTGATGGAGATATTTCAAAAGATATAATTAAAGTGGGTATTCCTGCAAGTGTTCAACTTTTAAATAATGCCTTTTTTGCTGCGGTTTTTTCTGCACTTCTTACTTTTGTTGGATCAACTGATTCTGTTGCTGTTTACTCAACGGGCTGGAGAATCGTAACTATTGGGACGACTCCATTACTTGCTATTGGAACTGCATTAATCAGTGTAATAGCAGCCAATTACGGTGCAAGGAATTATATGAACATTCAAATTGCCCACAGATATGCAATGAAAATTTCAATCATAATTGCAGTTATTGTTGCGATTTTAACAAATGTCTTTGCAGGAGATATTGCATCTGTATTTGCATCTAGCGGAAGTAGCGTGAGAATTGCACCAGAGTTAACCAGTTTTCTTTCATGGATTGTAATATACTATCCGACAATGGCTGTTGGTGTTGCTTCAACTTATGTTTTCCAGGGTATTGGAAAAGGAATAACTGCAATGTTTCAAACAATATTGAGAGAAACAGGTTTTACAATATTTTTTGCAGTTTTATTCGCCGTTTTATTAGGTTATGGTGTATGGGGGGCATGGATGGGCATTGTATTGGGTGAAATTGTTTCAAATAACATTACAATGGTTTGGGCAGATTATGTAATCAAAAAATTAATAAATATTAATGATTAAGCACCATTAATATCTTTTAAATAGATTTTATCATCACATATGGTATCTACCAAATCCATGTCATGACTTACAAGCAAAAATCCCATTTTTCTTTGTTTAACTATTTTTAAAACTGAATCTAAAATTTGTACCTGTGTTATCGCATCAAGCATTGTTGTCATTTCATCAGCTATTAAAAATTTAGTTTCGGGATTTAGAGATCTTAAAACAGAAAATCTCTGAAGTTCTCCTCCGGATAATTCTTGTGGAAAACGTGTTAGCCAGGTTTTTTGAATACCGAATTCGGATAATGTCTTATCATCAACTTCCCATGATTCTCCTAATACCTTTTTCATTTTCCATTTTGGATTCATTACTTTTTCAGGGTGTTGGTAGATTAACTGGACAGGTTTAAATCCTTTTTTAGGTAAGGGATTACCATCAAAAGTTACACTGCCTTCATATTTTGTAACATATCCTGATAATATTTTGCATAATGTTGATTTTCCGCTTCCACTGTCTCCAATTAAACCCATTACTTTATTGTTATCCAATTGTAGATTGATATCTTTTAACAAGTATTCTTTAGCTGATGGATATTTGAATGAGATATTTGTTGCTTTAAGTTCCATTTTATGCACCTTCCTCATATTTGAAACATCTTATTTTCTTGTTTCCAAGGCTTATTAATTGAGGTCTTTCTTTTTTGCATCTGTCAAATGCCATTTCACATCTGTTATAGTATGGACAGCCTTCAGGAATCTCTCCATGTAATGGCTGGTGACCTTTTGTCAGTTCAAACCCGTTTGCAGGCAGAGCTTTATAAAGTGCTTTGGTATATGGGTGGAGTAAGTTTTCCCCATCTCCTGAAAAATCTTTGTTTTCTGCGATTTCTATTACGTAACCGGAATAAAATATACCAATTCTATCTGCAATTTCAAGTGCTGCATGAATATCGTGTGTAATCAGTAAAACGCCAACCCCATCCTCTTTCATATGTTTAAAATGATTCAATGTTTCCTGTACTGTCTTTTCATCTAAACCTGGAGTAGGTTCGTCTGCAACAACTAATTTTGGATCAGATAAAAGTGCTGTTGATACAAGCACACGTCTTGCCATTCCTCCGGATAATTGAAAGGGATACATATCGTCAACTTCAGGACCTAAATTATAATGTTGAAATATTTCTCGTTGTTTGGCCTTTTTTTCTTTTTTTTCTGCATCATTTTCAGTTTTACCGATTGCCTGGTCGGATATTTTCATTAATGGATCTAGAAAATTAACTGACTGAGGTATCAATGTTATTTCTTTTCCTCTAAGTTCTTCCTTGTCTTTTTGTGATAGTTCTTTTCCTTTGTATTTTATTTTTCCGTTTAAATTTGCATTTTCAGGTAAAATTCCAAATATTGCATGGGCAAGTAAACTTTTTCCAGAACCGCTTGAACCTAAAATAGCTAAAATTTCACCTTCGGACACATCTAATGTTAAATCAGTGATTACTTTTAAATCTCGCTGATTTAATCCCTGCACATATTGAATAAATGAAATTGATACATTTTCAACATCCAATAATTTTTCCATTTTTTCACCCATAATAATTTTTCAAATTTGAAAATATCGCATAATTGAGGTTGATTAATTTTCAAATAATAATCTTTAAATACTATTTTGTATCTTATCAATATTAAAGTTATTCAAAATTTACTAAAAAGTATTACTATAATAGTAAATTTATATAATTAAGTATTACTATGGTGTCAATATGAAAGTTACTATAAAAAAATTATGCAATGACTCAAAAATGATTAATGATGTTCAAAAATTTCTTTTTACTCAAATAAAAAGAGAATTTGGATATGGTTATGTTCCAAAATGGCATCAAGACATTATGAATATGGAATCCTATTATATTGCTCCTGAAAGAAATAATTTTTTTGTCGCATATAATGAAAACTGTGAAATTATTGCAACAATTGGTATTAGGGCTTATGATAAAGATTTTCCTGAATTTAGAAATATCTATTCAAAAAACACTACTTCAAGTATCTGGAGATTATTTGTTGACAGAAAATACAGGCGATGCGGTCTTGCTTCAAAAATGTTTAGTGTTGCTGAAACTTTTGCTAATGTGTGTAATTATGAAAACATTTATTTGCATACTCATAAGACATTGCCTGGAGCTATTGAATATTGGACAAAAATGGGATTTATTATCATGTTGGATTCAAATGATGAATTGGAAACGGTTCACATGGATAAAAAGATTCGGGGTATGGAACTAAATTATCATTCATCTATCTTTCAATATGCTGTCATATTATGATTTTTTAATATACTTTTGTGTGTGTGGGCAGGCATAAATACATTTTCCACATACTGTATCTTCTTTTCCTAAATTTTCATATGAGATTTTAAGCGCATATTTTTCGCATTTTTTATCATCGTAAAAATCATTTCTTTTAAGTTTATAATTCCACTCTTTTCCACTAATTGCACCGCCAGGGCATGCTTTCATACATTCTCTGCATTTACCGCATTTTGACTTAAGTATGGGATTTCCTAAATTAAGAGGTGCATTTGTTAGAACCGATGATAATCTTAATGCGGATCCAAATTTAGTCGTTGTGAATAATGCAGATTTACCAATCCAGCCTAAACCTGCACGGGTAGCTATTGTTTTATGTGGCAATTCAAAACTATTATGTTCACCAAAATCAGTACCCAATCGCTTTTTAGTTTGGGCATATGCATCATATCCATTATCAATTAAAAATTTTTCACATTTCATTCCCAATTCATCTAATCTTGTGTTTAAACTCACTAATTCATCGACATACTCTTGGGTTGGTGCGTTTTGCATATTTCTAATGATTTCTTTTGGATAAGTTATATAAAAAACAACTCCATTATCCAATTCTTTTTTTGGTGAAAAACCAGTAATGTCTGCATAACCTACTGATGTTGCACCATTTTCAAGTAAATATTCTTTTAATTTATTGGATAATGACATGGTTTATAATGTTTCTTTTTAATTTTATATTAAATTAGTTATTACTTTTATTTTTTCTGTAAATTGATATATGCTTTGTAATTTTTTTAATTATTTTTTAGACATTATCTAATATTTTTTTATCAATTTATTATTTTTTTTTAAATTTTTATCTTATTTTTTAGAGTCTTTTTTCTTTAAATTTGCAATGAAAAGTAATAAATATATTTTTATATTTTTATCAATATACTATGATTGATATTAAAATTAGTATAAATAGTATTACTTTATACTTATTATTACGGTAAAAAGTATTACTATATTTTAATATTGCACTTATGATTTGTGGGTGAAAAATTATGGACAAAAAACTTTTAATTGGTGGAGTTGTAGTTCTAATAGCAATTATTGCCGGAGCTTTTATGTTCATGGGCAATTCACATCATGATAGTGACCCAACTCATTTGGTTGTTGCTGCACACAGTAACATTAAAGAACCTAAAGCAGGTTTCGACCCGCTTACCGGTTGGGGATGTGGACATCAAAACTACAATCCTTTAGTACAATCCTGTTTATTTAAAACAGATTCAAATGGAACTATTGTTCCTGATTTAGCAACTGGTTATTCAATCAGTGATGATGGAAAAACATGGACTGTAAACTTAAGAAATGACATTAAATTCTCAGATAATTCAACTTTGGATGCTGAAGATGTAGCATTTACATTTAATAAAGCAAAAGAAACAGAATCCGATTTGGATTTAACAAATCTTGCTAATGCGACTGCAGTAAACAGTACTACTGTTCAATTTAGTTTAGTTGAACCAAGATCAACATTCATTTATGATTTAAGATATCTTGGTATTGTGCCTGCTGAATATAATAATGCAACATATGGTGAACACCCTATTGGTTCAGGTCCATATGTATTAGACCACTGGGATAAAGGTCAACAAGCAATCTTTAAAATAAATGATAATTATTATGATAAAAAACCTTACTTCACTCAGATTACTTTAGTTTTCCCTGAAGAATCAACCTGGTTAGAATTAGCAAAATCTAATGATTTTGATGTAGTTCCTGTTGCAACTTCCGCTTTAAATCAAACTGTTGATGGTTATCAATTTGTTGAAAAATCTGCAGGAAGAGCACAAGGTGTATCATTACCATACCTTCCAGATAACGGAACTGTATATAATAACACTTATAAAATAGGTAACAATGTAACTGCTGACAAATCTATTCGTGAAGCTTTAAATGTTGGTATTGACCGTAATAAAATGGTAGATGAAGTATTTTCTGGACATGCTAAACCGGAATTTACTGGTGTTGACACAAGAGCATATGCAAATAATGCAAGTAAAGTTGCTGACGGTAATATAGATCAAGCAAAACAAATATTGGCTCAGGGGGGCTGGAAAGATACAAACGGTGATGGAATCGTAGAGAAAAATGGTACTAAAGCATCATTTGACCTATACTATCCGCCGGATTATCTTGATAGACAATCTTTATCCACTGTATTTGCCGAACAAGCAAAACAAATAGGAATTGAAGTTAACCTTAAAGGTGCTGATTGGGATACAATTTATCAAAATATGTACAGTTCAGCTGCTTTAATGCAACAAACTTCTCCTGACCCATATAAATCAATCTATCAACAATACCACAGTAAAGAAGTTGACGGTTTCTATATGAATCCTAATTTATATAATAACAGCGCTTCTGACGCTTTAATGGAACAAGCTATGCATAGTAATGATTTCAATCAGGCTAATAGTTACTGGTCTCAATCTGCACTTGTTAACGGTGGAGGATGGGGTCCTGCCGGTGACGCTCCATGGGTATGGTTAGCAAACTATGACTACAACTATTTCATTAAAAATGGCGTCAATATGGGAAACCAGCCTGATGGTTTAGGAAACGATATATTAATTAACATTTGTGAATGGACAAGGGCTTAACTAAGTCTCTTTTCCTTTTTTTTATTTTTTAAAAATTTTAAGGGGGTTCAATATGAATCGAAAAAGTATTATAAAATTTTTTGGATATAAATTAATCCGTTTTATAATTTTAATGATTGCCGTTGCAATTTTTAGTTTTATATTATTAGATTTATCCCCTATTAATCCGGTTTCTGTTTATTTAAAAGGTGCTGCAGTATCTGAAGCTCAACGTCAAATTCTTAACCAATACTTTGGTGTGGGTGTACCTCTTCCTACTAAAATTTATCACTGGTTGCTGGATTTGATTCAAGGAAATTTAGGTACTTCATTGATTTATCGTGCTCCGGTTATAGATGTTATTGTGGATAAATTTACAGCATCTCTTGCATTAATGAGTCTATCTTGGTTATTAAGTGGAATTATTGGATTTTTATTGGGTGTTGTTGCCGGTAAAAATAAAGGATCATGGATTGACAAGGCAGTGAAAACTTATTGTTATGCAATTCAGTCTGCACCTTCCTTCTGGGTAGGTATGCTTATCTTAATGGTCTTTGCAGTTTATTTAAAATTATTCCCAATTGGTTTTGGTGTTCCTATAGGTGTTAAAAGTACGGATGCTACATTTATTGAATGGGCATCAAGACTCGTGCTTCCTACATTAACCTTAAGTCTAGTAGGTTTAGCGCCAATTGCGATGTATACTCGTAATGAATTGGTTCAGGTATTATCTTCTGATTATGTATTATTTGCAAAATCCAGGGGTGAAAAAGGTTGGGATTTAGTAAAAAATCATGGAATTAGAAATATATTACTTCCAGCAGTTACATTACAATTCTTATCATTCAGTGAATTATTTGGTGGAGCTGTTTTGGTAGAACAAGTATTTTCATATCCTGGAATTGGGCAAACGGCAGTAGCTGCGGGACTTCAGAGTGATGTTCCACTATTTTTAGGAATTGTTCTATTTAGTGCAGTATTTGTATTTGTTGGAAATTTACTTGCTGATATTTCATACTATTTCATTGATCCAAGAATTAAGGAGAGTGAATTTAATGATTAGAAAGAAAGCAACTAATGATAAAGAACAATGGTTCTTGTATAAAGCTAATCTTAGGACAAAAACTCTTCTGGTAATAGGAATTTCTGTATTGTTGATTGTCAGTATTTTAATTTCTAGTTTATTCATTGGTGAAATTCCAACAAGTTTTACTAGTGCTAATCAGATGCCATCCCTCCAACATCTTTTCGGAACTGATTGGATGGGTCGAGATATGTTTTTAAGAACTATTTCCGGTCTTAGTTTAAGTTTAATTGTTGGTCTTGTTGCATCTGGTGTCAGTACACTTATTTCAATAATATTGGGATTATTTTCCAGTTTCAATAAGTTTGCTGATGAGGCTGTCGCCAGCATTATAGATTTATTCGGTTCAATACCTCATATTCTTTTAATTATTCTTATTTCAATAATGTTTGGTGGTGGAACTTTGGGAGTAATTATGGGTGTTGGTTTAACACACTGGACTCCTCTTGCAAGAGTTCTTCGATCTGAAGTTAAAGAAATTAAGACCAAGGAGTATATTCATTTAGCACAAAACTTAGGAAAATCAAAAGTATGGATTGCAACAAAACATATTTTGCCGTTAATAATTTCTCAGATAATTGTCGGTATTATCTTAATGTTTCCACATGCTATTATGCACGAAGCGGCAATAACATTTTTAGGATTTGGTTTACCTCCTCATGAACCTGCAATTGGGGTTATATTATCTGAATCAATGCACTATTTATCATCAGGATATTGGTGGTTAGCATTCTATCCGGGTGTATCTTTATTAATAGTTGTATTATTATTTGATTTAATCGGTGAAAATGTTGAAAAATTACTTAATCCTGAAACTGCACAAGAATGAGAGAAATTAATTATTTCTCTTTATTTATTTTTTTTTAGTGATATTATGAATTTTAGAATAACAGAAATCAGTGATAATTCTGATGAGATAAAGCTTGTTCAAGACTTTTTGTATGATCAAATCAAAAAAGAATATGGCATTGGTCCTACACCTAAGTTTCATTATGATATTGATGGAATAAGACAATACTATATCTTGCCTGAAAGAAACAATTTTTTCATAGCATGGGATGGGGATAAGATAGTTGCCACATCTGCTATAAGAGCCTATGATTTGGATTATGATTTTTTTAAAGGACTTTACTCTGGTGAGGATACTGCAAGTATTTGGAGGTTAATGGTCGATAAAAATTATAGAAGACATGGTCTTGCCAGAAATCTTGTAGCTCAAATGGAAAATTTTGCACGTCTTCAATCATATGATAAAATATATCTGCATACACATAGATATCTTGAAGCAGGTTTGCCATTTTGGAAATCTTTAGGTTATGTTATAACTGTTGAAGAAGATGATTATGATGAAACCACTCATATGGTAAAAAATTTAATTTAGATTTTTATCCTAAAACTTATTTTATATTAAAATTAAAAACTATTACTGATGAAAAGAACAGCACTAAAAATTGGATATATAGGAACTAATTTTCATGGTTTTCAAAGACAGCCTAATGTAAGGACTGTTGAAGAAGAATTAATATATCATTTACGTAAATTGGATTATATTGATGATTTAAAGAAGTCTCGATTTAGAATAGCAGGCAGAACGGATGCTGGAGTTCATAGTTTAGGCAATGTCATTAGTTTTCAGTCTGAAAAAGAAGTTAGAGTGAATGAAATTAATAATAGTCTTCCGGACGATATTCAAATTTTAGCAAAAGCTCCTGTTCGTTATGCTTTCAAACCAAGATATGCTCAAATGAGGCAATATCGCTACTTATTATTCCGAGATTTAGACATTGATAAATTAAATAAAGTGGCTGAAGTCTTTAAAGGAACTCATAACTTCACTAATTTTACAAAAAGATTTCAAAAGACAACTACAAGGACAATTGACGATATTAAAATCACGAAAGTTGGCTTGGAAGATTATCACAAAAGAGAATTTCCTAATTTGCATGATACAATTTCTCCGATTTTCGTTGACATTTACGGCGAATCATTTTTATGGAATATGGTAAGAAAAATGATGCGTGTTTTTGTAGATGTGGCATTAGATAAAATGACTTTGGATGATGTCAATGATTTATTGAATCCTCCTGAAGATTCTCCACGGGCTAATATTAAAGTAATGGAAGCGGAATATCTGATTTTAATGGATATTCAATATGATGGTATTAAGTTTAAATATGACGATTATGCTTGTAACCGCTTTAAAAAGAATTTGGTTGATTCACTGGATACTCTTCAAAAGAAGTATGCAATCCGTGAATCTATGATAAAAAGTTTAAATGATTTGCTTTAAGATTGACTTGACATGACCTTGTTTTTTGCATTAAAGAGTATTGGCAGAAATTATTTAATTTTGAACATTTTTCACATCGTCATTTATTGTAATAATTTTATGTTGATGATATAAAGTTTATTGAACTAATAACCGAATGTAAATCCATATTTTTCTCTTTAATGGGATTAAATAACCTTATTAATTTATATGGTGCCGCAATAGTGAACATCATGTTTTGAACTCTTTTTAATCCAGTAATGGGAATACCATAATAATGATAAATTCTTTTAAAAGTTCCATTATGTGCTTCTACAGTCTTAGAACATAATTTATATTCTTTAATTTCTTATTCTAAAGACATTAAGTGTTCAGTTTTATATGTAACTTCATGTATATATTGGGTTATGGTTCTGTGGTTCTTTTTGTAGCATTTTTCTTTGTATTTGCATTTTTTACAGGCTTCGTAGTTGGAATAAACTAATTTAACTTTATTTCCCCCTCCTTTTTCTTGTGGTGCGGGATACGTACCATCAATAGTTAATTCTTGATTTTCGCGACAGATAAAAACATTTTTATTATTCAAAATTATAGTAATCAAAACTCAATATATTTAATTAAACAATTGTAAAATTAATTATAATTTATTATATATTTGTAATTAATAATATAAATGGATTTAATAACTTATTGTAATAATAAATACTAATTAATTAGAATTATAAATAATTAACAAATATTAATGTGATATATTATAATTTAGGTTAATTCTGATTGTAAAACTAAAAAATAGGAGAAAAATTTAACTTAAAAAAAATAAAATTATCAATATTGAAAAAAATATAAAAAAGTAGTGAAATTAATAAAAAAATGAACGGCATCTAAAAACTAATAATTTCTGCCAACACTCTTAAACTCTTTCACTGAATCATTAATGTGTCTCCATTATAGTTATTTTGTTTGCAATGCTTGAACCATTAAAACTTGAAGTTATAATGTATTCACCAGGCATTAAGTTAATGTTTAACTTTGATATACCTAAATCATCAGTTGTTCTGTTGTAGAATACTCCATTGATGTTGAATGTAATGTTCTGATTTGCATAAGCTTTACCTTGTCCATCAAGCAGATTAACTTTGAATTGGGTTTGGTCACCGTATTTCATTGCAATGTCTGTAGCATACAATACAGGTAATACTGTGATGATATTTGACACGCTGCATCCGTTGTATTCTGCGGTTATGATGTAAGATCCGGGATTTAAGTTAATGTTTAGTTTAGCTATTTCTGATTCATTGGTTTGTCTTTCGTAAAATACTCCGTTGATGTTGAATTTTACAGTTTTTCCTGCACCAACTGTTTTACCGTCTTCACCTAAAAGTTTTACTGTGTATTGTGTAGCGTTTTTATAATATTTTATAATATTTTTGTTTTCAGTGATTAGTGGTAGTACTGTAATGTTGTTTGTTGCCATATCTCCAGTTACAAGGTTAATTGCTGTGATTACATATTCGCCCTGTTCTAAATTAATATTTAATTTTGCCAAACCTTTATCTCCGGACACTTTACGATCATACAGCACTCCATTGATGTTGAATCTTACGTTAGTCTCGTTAGTCAGGTATTTACCATTGCTGTCTAAAAATGTTGCATAATATTGAGTTCCATTTTTAAATATTTTTACAATATCTGTACCGTTTACGGTAGGTAAAATAGTTACAACTGAATAAACAGTTTGATTATCGACTGTAACATTGACATCATAAACTCCAGCAACTAATCCTAGAGCAATGCTTGCACTACCGTTAGTATCAGTAGTTCTGGTGTATGTGACACCATTAATTTTAATGGTCACGGATTTATTTGTTAAAGGATTTCTTTTACTGTCAGTTACTTTAACTGTAAATCTTTCAGGTCCGTTGTAATATTTATTAACATCTGGTGCGGTAATGATAATGTCTGATGTAGTTTCTTTTACAATTACAGTTACATTTGTTTCAATTGGATTATATTTTTCATCACCAGAGTAAGTTACAGGAACGGTAGTGTTTCCAACAGGCAAATTGATTAAAACGGTGTTTGCAGTACCATTAATAACAGTAATGATTTCATTACCAATAGTTATTTTACCTGTTGCATCCTCTGGTAAAGTTACTGTAATGGTAGCGTTTTCACCTTCTGTAATTTCTGGAGCATCAATAGTAATGGTAGCATTTTCTTTTCCTTTGGAGTTAACTACAATTTCAACTGTAGTGGAAGCAGGATTATAATTATCATCTCCAGGATATTTAATTATTGCCGTTGTATTCGCATTTAATCCAGGAACAATGGCTATAGCAGTTCCTTTGTTAATGGATGCGAAGTAAACACCATTGCCTGCATCAACACTGACTTTACCTATTGCTTTTTCAAAGTTTGTTATGATAATTGTAGCGTTTTCACCAATAGTTATTGGTTTGGCTGTAGCTTTGAGTGTTAAATTATCTTTAGGTGCAGAACCTGTTAATTCTATTGGAATTGATATTATTTCATTATCAACAGTAGCATTTACAATATAAGTACGCTCCGTTTTGGATGAGAATTCTGAAGTTAAACCAACATAACCCGCAGTTTCACTTAAATAACCACCATCAGAAGATAATTTAATGTTTCTTAAAGGTAATGAACTAGTTGCGTCAGTGTTTGTTCCATTCCAAACAAAATTTGTGGTGATGGTGGATTTTTCACTGGCAGAAATTTCACTAGGATTAGCAGATACATTTAAAACAGCATAACTTGAAGGAATTTGTTCAGTATTTATTAATTTTTCCCAATCGGGATTGTTTGAGCCCCACCAATTCTTATTTAATTCATTTTGGTATATTCCATCCTCAAAGAAAATTTCACTATATTCTGTTGCATTGTCATTAAACGCACAATTATTTATAACCACAGTATTATTCACTATGTAACAAGTACCACCATATGTAGCACTATTGTTAATAAAGTCTGATTTTTCAATTGTTGCTTTACCATAAGTGAAAATAGCCCCACCTTTATTCAATGCACGATTATTTGTGAAATTAGATTTATCAACAGTTACTGAAATGTCAGATAAAATTGCTCCTCCCTCATTATTTATTGCAATATTATTGGTGAAGTTAGATGAATCCACGATACCTATGCCTTTAAAGTGAATTGCACCTGCATAAACACCGGAATTATCCATAAATTCCGAATTATTGACTGTAACTTGACCAATAGAGTTTAATGCTCCTCCATCATAGGCATAATTACTATTGAAAGAACAATTATCTACATCAACATTATTACCACTGTAAATTCCACCACCACTTATGTCTGCACGGTTATTATCAAAATTAGAATCGGATACGATTGCATTAGTATTAAAGTAAACTCCTGCTCCATAAAAATTAGCAGAATTGTTAATAAAATTACATTTATTTACAATTCCACAATCTCCGATATAAATTGCTCCTCCGTAATGTTTAACGGCATTATTTGTGAAATTAGACTGTGTTACAGTTGCATTATTTGTAAAATAGATTGCTCCTCCATCACGTGCATCATTATTATTAAAAACAAAAGAATTAATATGTGAATCGGATGCATTCAAATAAATTGCACCACCTTTTTTTGCATGATTATAATCAAATATTGCTGCAATATTGGATAAGGCTACTTTAGAAGAAGAATCAATGAAAATTGCACCACCATTTCGGCCTGCAGAATTATTAATAAATTTGCCATTAACAGTAAAATTAATGATATATTTTGCATATGGATTAAAAGCAGCATATATTGCTATTGCACCACCATCCAACTTTGCAGAGTTATTAATAAACATGCCTCCAAAAGTTGTGTTTATTACATTTGTGGTGATAGAAATAGCGCCTCCTGATTTTTCTGATACCTTATTGTTTATGAAAATTGCTGAAAAATTATCATTTATAGATTCTTCTAAGCCTATTGCTCCACAATAACGACCATAATTATTTATAAAAGTACCATTAATTGTATTGTTATAAGATTTACCCAAAATTATTGCAGATTCAGTATTATTTTCAAAATAACCGCTAATGACATTATTTTTAAACTCTCCTGACACTTCTAGGGCTGCACCTACAAATTCATGAACATAATTATTGGAGAAATTACCTGAAAAAACACTATTTGAAACATCCCAATCAAAAGTCAATCCTGCACCTGAACCTTCAGGAATATAATTTCCTATGAAATTCCCAGAATAAATTCCATGAGATGAATGATTATTTGCATATAATGCTGCACCCCATAGCTTAGCATAGTTATAGGAAAAGTTTCCACTATATACATTGTAATCAGAATAGCCGAAGAAATAAAATACTCCACCCCAACGACCGTTTCCTTTATTTCTAACATAATTTCCTTCAAATGTGTCTTTTGTTGAATTCCCATTAAAATAGAATACTCCTCCATTTGATGCTGCTTTATTTTCTTCACATAAAAGTTTCCAGAGATTATTTTTAGAATCATCATTTAAATAAATAGCTCCACCATCACCAATCGCGTTGTTTTGAATAAATGAACCTGTAAAAGTGTTATTTTCAACCATATCATTGAAATATATTGCTCCACCATTCACTGCTGAACTATTAATAAAATTTGCTTCTATTTTACTGTTTTTAAGTCCATTTTCAAAGTATAATAATCCTCCATTACCTATAGAATTTCCTTGAACAAATGTTAATCCTTTGATATTGAAAGATGATGCTGATATATTAAAAATTCGATAGTTATTTTCACCATCAAATATCACATCACCACTACCCCAATTTATAAGATTTAATTTTTTGTTAATAGTTAAATTCACATTTTTTAAACCATTATAATTTCCAGGTGCAATGTAAATTGTGTCCCCATCATTTGATTTATTTATTGAACTTTTTAAATTGTTAAATGGATTACTATCTGATCCATCTCCATCATTACTTTTACTTCCATCAACATACCATTCTTTTTGAAAAACAGATGACGAATTACCTAATCCATAATCGTTGGGCATGTCTTGAATATCAGTTAAATTAGTATTTTCACTAGCTGAAACACATGCTATAGAAAAAAATAAAATAAATATACTTAACATTAAATAAAACTTAATTTTCATTTTTTCTCCTTCAAAATTACTTTTAATGGGACATCACAATGATATCAATAAAAAATTTAAGTTTCGAATTCTCTCTTTATAAAATTTCGAATCTCTTAATCAAATATTTTGATAATATTTGCTATGAATTATTTTGTTTTGAGAGTATATATATGTTTTATTCGTCTTAATATATAGAATTAGCTCTTGATGGTGTATATCCTTCCTACAGGAAAAATGATTGTGATAACTTGGGCTTTTTTATTTCCAAGTTTGTAAAAATTGTAAATATGGAAAATATGTTACAAAACCAATCCTGAAACAATAACAAGATATGAATGAGTAATGCATACGAAGTAGAAAGATTAATTTTCACTAAAGAGTAATAAAAAACCATAAACTATGGTTTAATCGTGGTAAAAATAGATAACGAAACTTTCAAAAGAATCTACAACTCTGATTACATTTAGGGTTTTTTTGGGGATGATGTAATAATCGTATGTAATAATATATATTCATATTTTTTTCTAAATTTTTAAGAGAATATTTGGCAAGAATATAGTTAATAATGCTTGAAAAACCTCTACCTGCAATGAAACATCCCCAAATACTTATTAACCATTATTTAAATAAATGCAAATATATATGTGGTGGGAATTGTGCAGAATACGTCCGATATACCCTTCCTAATCCTTGATATAAATAAGTTGATGTGGTCCTATCTATAAAAAGGGGATGTATAATGCAGTGTACTTAATAAATGTGGAAATTCCTTCAAATAATTGAATATCATTTACAGATATTAAAAATACATAAACTAATTGATTTGAAAATGTTATAAATAAAATAGCCACTGTTATTCCAATGATAACTGAATATATGCAACAATAATGGTGTGCTAGTTTTAAATATTTCATATTTTTAGAACCATATTGTGTTCCAACATCTGCAACAAATGCAGAACACATTGATGTTAAAGGCATTATGCCAAGTAAGTATATACGATTACCCGAAGAGAATATGCCAATACCTAAAGTTCTACTAACAATACTTAAAATAATAAAATACAAATGATGCTGGAATTCTGGTATTTAGAATATCTTTTATAATTTCCCATTTTATTAAAATTTAATAATGTTTTCAGTATTTAAATTGATATAAGTATCTTTTTTAATCAAAATCCAATAAAAAATCATTATTTCACTGATAAATGAAGTAAAAATAGTAGAAACTGCAGCACCTACAGATTCCATATGTAATAAATAAATAAAAACGGGATTTAATGTTGCATTTAATGTTATGCCTAATGTCATTGCATATATAGCTCTTTTAATATCTCCTTCTGCACGTAAAATAGCTGCTAATCCATTACTGAATACAAATTTTATCAAACCTGTGAATAAAGGTATAGAATAATCAACAGCTTCTTTATAAACTGGTGCATCTATGTTACAAAAATTTAAAAATGGATTTAAAACTATTAACGGGATTGCTGATAAAATAATCGAACATACGAAAAATTTCATTAACCCTTTTATTTTAAAATTATTTTAATGAATTTACTCTTTTATTAAAAATGCACTCCCATCAATTTTTTTCACTTCTTTTTTTAATTCCATAATCTCCTTGTAAGCATCATCAAATGTTTTGTTTTCAAATTCATTATATTTAATAACAGAGATTGAAATTCCCATTATGGGAAACTTTTTTAAATTACCTTCCCTATCTGTAATTTCAATATATTTGTTTTTTAAATCCTTTTTATCATAATAATCTCTTATCCCTGATTCAAACCTACGGATAACTTCCTTACATATTTTTTCACTATGCCTATAATCTTTTAAAATCATGACAAAGTCATCTCCACCTACATGGCCAATGAAATCATCAATAGTCCCAATTTCTGCAATTATGTTTTGTAAAAGGTTTGAAAAGAATAAAATAACATCATTACCTCTTTTTAAACCATAATATTCATTGTAATCTTTAAAATTATCTAAATCAAGGAATATAAATGAAAATTCAGATTTTTCGATAAGTTCATATGTAATCTTTCTATCTATAATGGCACAGCAGGGGAGACCTGAAATATCATTAATATTTAGATTGTAATCAAAAGTTCCAAGTATATGCTTTATATTTGTTAAAATTTTCTTTTTATTTAATGGTTTTGGATAATATGTGATAATAGGAAGAAGTAACTCATTTTGTTTATAAATATCCTCTTTATTTGAAGTAAAAACGACTACTGGAATAATTAAATAAAAAAGATGTTCTTTAACAAATCCCGTTAATTCTTTTAAATCATGTTTAATTCCATCTTTATTGATTATAATAAGATTAAAATCAGTTTTAAAGTTTTTTAATAAATTATTTGGTTCAGAATTAGTGCATATAACTTTTATAGAGGAATCATTTTTAAATAGACTTTTTATAAATTTGCATACATCACCTAAATCATCTATAATAAATATTTTTTTTAAATCCATTTTTTTAACTCCTTTTTAACTATCTTTCATTAACAATTAAATTAACTTTGTAGCATGATGGATCCGCTGAAATCTTTTGCTTCATTTTTCTTATGCATCATTTCTTTAAACAGTTCATTGGCAGTAGAATATTTATTGGATTCATTTGTAATAGAAATGATAGATAATGTACATATGGGAAATTTCTTTATCTCTCCATCTCTACTTAAAGTTGAAATATATCCATTTTTCCTATCTTCTTCACTATAATAGTCAGATATTCCAGCATCAAACTCTTCAACTATTTTATTGCCTACTTTTTTTGCAATTTCCTTATCTTCACATATAATTACAAAATCATCTCCGCCAGGATGACCCATAAAATCTTTTGTACTTCCATATTTACTCACATTGTTTTTAATAATATTTGACATAAACCTTAAAACAGCATCTGATTTAAAAAAACCATAGTAATCGGTGTAAGCTTTAAACTTATCAATATCCATATACATTATTGTGAAATCTTGGTTATTATTTAATTTTTTTTCAATAACCTCATTTATCACATAATTACCAGGTAAAAATGAGATCGTTTTTACATTTCTACAGTATTTTAAAATTTTAATGGTGTTTGTTAATTGCTTATGATATAGCTCTTTGGTTATACTGTTATAATTAAATGAATAAGCACATTTTATGTCTTCATCAATTTTTTTTGTGAATATCCAATAACTATGAGAGGTAATGAAAGCAAGTAATGAATAATTTTATTTATGATGTCTCGCACATTTCGATTTATATGGTCATAATCAATATATATAATATAATAATCTCTTTTAATATTTAATTTAAATGAATCGGAATCACTTCTGGAATATATTAGCATGAGTGATTCGTCTTCCTTAATGGAATTATGTATTTTATTAAAAAACTTATTATCTTTATCATCACTGATTAACAATATTTTATCTTTTCTTAACATGTTATCAACAATATTTCCTTTTAATATCTTATTTATATATTATATTCGTCTTATTTGAATTTTTCTTACTAATATTTCTATTTTTTTCTTTATTATTATATATTTGCACGAATATTCTGATTTTTCTGCTGCTGGTGATGTATATAAAGTATGCAATCAGGGAATTCTATGTAAAATATTTAAATGAGTTAAGGAGTTTTTGTTCCAATATTGTTTTTGTATTGGATTGTGTAATATACTTAGTGGATCATGATAGTAAACTTTATTCGGTATTTTAATAGTATAATATTACTATTTTTTAATCATTTTTCATATTCAACATTATAATCCGAAGAACAAGTATATTATAAAGACTATTGCAAGAATCCAGATTCCAATATTCATTTCTTTATATCTACCTTGGGCTATTGTTCCGATAGCATAGGTTAAGAATCCCCATGCAATACCGATTGAGATTGAATAGCTTAATATCATCATTATTACTGTTAAGAATACTGACGAAGCAATAACTGTACTTTGCCAGTTCACTTCTTTTAATTGGCCCACCATTAATACTCCAACAATAACCAATGCAGCAGCTGTTACTGACGGAGTAAATAATCCCAATATCAATGGGGAAATAAATATTGATAATAGAAACATTATTCCTATTACGATAGCGGTTAGGCCAGTTCTTCCACCGATACCAATACCTGTTGCACTTTCTACATAAGCAGTTACGGTACTTGTACCACATATTGAGCCAATTATTCCACCTAATGCATCACTTAAAAATGCATTTTCAATACCCTTTGCATGTCCGTTTTCATCAACAAATCCGCATTGTCTTCCAACTGTCATTAATGTTCCAGTTGTATCAAAAAATGTAACGAATACTAATGAAAATACCATGATTATTAAATTGGGGATGTTCGTGAAGAGCTGTCCAAATCCTCTGGTAAATCCACAAAATAATGATGTATCCATATTTGTAGTTATGGGATGTGCTGGAATAGTGGGCATTAATGCATCTCCAACACCAAATCCGAATAATGTAAAGATTACACCAATGATTGCTGTTGTAAGCAAACCAAAGAATACTGCAGCAGGTACTTTTTGAACATAAAAGATTAAAGTAATTAAAACACCTATTAACGCAAGAAGTGTTGCCGGTTGTGCAAGTGTTCCCATACTAACATATGTTGATGGATCAGAAATGATGATTCCACAACTTTTAAGACCTAAAAAAGCTAAGAAAAATCCTATACCCGCACCAATACCTAATTTCAAATCAAGAGGAATAATGTTCAATATTTTTTCTCTCAATCCAGAAATAGAAATTATTAAAAAAATCATGCTTGAAATGAATGTTGCTGCAAGGGCTGTTTCCCAGGTATTTCCCATATCCTGTATTATTGTATAGGTAAACAGTGCATTAAGACCCATTCCAGGTGCAAGTCCTACAGGATATTTGGCAAGAAGCCCCATTATGATACATGCTATTCCGGATGAAATGGCGGTTGCAAAAAAGACTCCTGATGCAGGCATTCCTCCATCAGCCAACATTGTAGGGTTAACACCTAAAATATAAGCTATTGCAAGAAATGTGGTGAGGCCTGCAAGAATTTCAGTTTTTAAATCAGTATTATTTTCCTTAAATTTGAAAAAATTTTCTAACATCAAATCCCTTATCAAAATTAATCTTTCGACATATTATATTATGTATTTTTTTAATATTAAATGTGACTAAAAAAATTTTTTAGATAGTTTTTAAAAATAATATACTGTGGAATTATGGATGACTATGTTAATATGTATAATGATTTTTCAGATGTAGCAATTGCCGAGGAGAAAGTCTCACCGCAAGCTATTTTGAATGTATTGAAAGATTATTCTGCAACTATATCTGTTTTTGATTTGATGAAAGCCAATGCAGAAATGATTGAGGAAAGTAAATATGTTCAGGATAATTATAAGAAAAAAAGTATTGGTGTCTATTCAAAGTATTTTTTAGGTCGTATTCGTGAGATACGTAATGATAATGAGTATTATACTAATGATGTTGATAAAGATGAGTTTATTGATGCTGTAGCTACATTAAAGTCATATCATGATGCTGAATCCATGTCCCATAAAAGTAAATTTCCTTTAATTTATGCTATTGTATCTTTATACACGACTTTTGTTTTGGAAGAACCAATTCATCCTGTAGGTACTCCATTTCCTGGATCTTTAAAAGTGGAAGAAAAAAATGGTGTTTTTTATTGTCCTGTTAAGGATGCAAATCTGGAATCTCCGAATGCTGTTTGTAAAATGTGTATTGCAGAACAATTGGAATTTTAAAGTTATTTTTTTTCATGGTCCCATGGATTATCATCAATCCAGGGTTCGCCACCGTATTTTTCAAAAAATGCATCATCCCATGTCGGATCGTAATCTGTGTATTCATTTTCATCCTCGATATCATATCGTGGAGTGTAGGTATTACGCCTATATGTGGTGTTAGTTCCTGTGCTTTTATTGTTTTTTGGATCAGTGGTTTTACAACAATATCCGATAACAGCAATGAAAATTATAACTGATATTATTCCTTTTATCGGTCCTAGGGGGTCTCCGTAATATAATGCGATGGTAAATAAATTAATCATATGTTGTATTGTGTATTATATGTTATTAAAATGTTTCTATATTTTTAACAAAAATTTTTAATTATTATTAAATTATATATACTAATAAGTGATATTATGAAAATTGCTGTTGTACTTGGAACAAGGCCTGAAATTATTAAAATGGCTCCAATTATTGATGAAATCATTCAACGAGGAATTGATTTAACTCTTATTCATACCGGTCAGCATTATGATAAGGAAATGTCTGATAACTTCTTTAGGGACCTTGAAATTCCTGCCCCAAATTATAATATTCGTGTAGGTTCAGGATCTCATGGAAAACAGACTGGCTTAATGATGAAAGGTATTGAGGAAGTTTTGATGGATGAAAAACCGGATATTGTTTTAGTTCAGGGTGATACCAATGCTGTTCTTGCCGGTGCTTTAGTAGCTTCTAAATTGCATATTGCTGTTGGACATGTTGAAGCAGGGCTTAGGTCATTTGACATGACCATGCCTGAGGAAATTAATCGTATGGCTTGTGATGTAACTTCAACAATGTATTTTATTCCAACAGAAGAGTCAGCTATTAATCTTTTGGCTGAAGGATATTCCAGAAAAAATTTATTTATTACTGGAAATACTGTTGTTGATGCTTGTTTTAGACATTTGGAAATAGCTAAAAAAAGAGGATTTGAAGAAGAATCACTTGCCAGTTTAAATATTGATAATATGGATAATATTTTAACTTTAACAATGCACAGGGCAGAAAATGTGGACGATAAAAATCGTGTTTCCAATATTATCGGTGCTTTAAAAGAATTAAAGGAAATGAATATTATCTTTCCAATACATCCGAGAACTAAAAAAACCCTTCAGGATTTCGGTTTATTTGATGAATTAAATGATTTGAGTCATGTTCATATTATTAAACCTGTGGGATATTTGGACTTTTTGCAGTTAACATCAAAATCAACATTAATTTTAACTGACTCGGGAGGCCTTCAGGAGGAAGCAATAACTCTTAATGTTCCAGCATTAACATTAAGATACAATACTGAAAGACCAGAAACAGTAACTGCCGGTGGAAATATACTTGTCGGCTCAGATAAGGATGCTATTTTGGAAAATGCTGAAAAGATATTAAATGATAAAGAATTTGCAGATAAAATGAGAAATGCTCCAAACCCATATGGTCAAGGAAACTCAGCTAAATTAACGGTCGATGCCATAAAAGATTATTATGAAAAAGGATTATTAAATATCACGGCTCCTGAGGATATTATGACTTCATTTAAAAGGAAAATGGCATTAATCAAAGAAGATATGACTGTAGGGGATTTTGAAAAGAAAAATAATGCTTTAATCCACATGGTATTTGATGGAGATAAAATGCGCTTTCCGGCTGACGATTTAAATATAAAAGAGATGTGTGTTACCTATGACGAATACGAATGATGATTCAATTTTAGTATTTGAATATTTTACTGCTTCAGGAGAAAAAGATAAATGCATAATTTTGGAAGCTGAAGCTCTGTTATTTTCATTAATCGATGATTTGAAAGATTATAATTTGGATGTTGTTATAAATGAATCTTATGAAAATATTATTAATAAATATTCAAATGTTAATCCAATATTGATTGATACAGACATTATTTCATGGCTTGAAGAAAATGCTTCAAATTTTTCAAAGGCAATTTTCATTTCTGCGGAAATTAATAATGATTTATATAATATCACGAAAATTTTAGAAGACAATAATGTATTCATTTACAATTCATCAAGTGAAGCCTGTTTAATTGCTTCAGATAAATCTTTGACTTATGAGACTATTTCAAATACTGTTCCTCAACCGAGAACATTCAGATTTAAAATAGATTCTAAGGGCTACTGGAAAAGAGCCATTACGAATTTGCATGAAAAATGGCAGGCTGAAGATCCATTGACTCCACTTAAATTAATAATAAAACCATTAATCGGTGTTGATTGTGAAGATATAGTAATAATTGAGAATATTGATGATTTAAGTTATGATTTGGAAAAAATATTTCCTCCGCAGTCACGGATTATAGTTCAGGAGTTTATTGATGGTGAGGATATCAGCGTAAGTTTAATATGTAACAATGGAAAAGCCACTCCAATTAGTTTAAATAAGCAATTTGTAGAACTTAAAAATGATAAAGGAAGGTATGTTGGTGGAATGTTGCCTTTTAAAAGTGAATATCAAAATGAAGCTTTTGAAGTAGCTAAAAAAGCATGTGAGGCTGTTGATGGATTAAAAGGTTTCGTTGGTGTTGATTTGTTAATAAGTCAAAATGATGATATTTATCCGATATATTTGCTTGAAATCAACTCCAGATTTGCAACCCCTTATGTTGGACTTAAAAAAATAGCCAATTTCAATATAGGTAAAACAATTATTGAAGGCAATATTGATGAAGTTGATATTTCGTTAGATGGTGAAGTAGAATTTAAAAAACAGGGAAATAACTTGAATATTAGGAGAATTTAAATAATGAAAATTGCAGGTTTTGACATTGGCGGAGCAAATACTGACTTGGCAGTTATTGACTTTGAAAATGATGAGATAAAAAATATTGAAGTTGATTTTGCATATCTTCCAATGTGGAGTAATAATGATGATTTGTCACAAGTTTTGGTAGAACTGATTGAAAACATCTGCCCATTATCTGAAATTGATGCTGTGGGGATTTCAATGACTGCCGAACTTGTCGATGCTTATGATACAAAAAAAGATGGGGTTTTGGATGTTGTTAAAAAATGTGAAGAGACTTTTTCCTGTCCAATAGCATATGTTGGAATTGATGGAATGATGTCAAAAGATGAAATAGAAAAAACTCCTCTTAAAGCCGCTGCTGCAAATTGGATTGCAACAGCTCAAATAGCAACATTAATTTCTGATAATTGTATTTTCATTGATACAGGAAGCACAACAACAGATATCATACCTATTAAGGATGGTAATGAATGTGCAATCGGTAAATCTGATTTTGATCGTTCAGCTACTGGTGAATTGGTCTATACTGGTACTTTAAGAACTAATCTTGCTTCTTTCCTGGATAAAATAGAATTCAAAGGAAAAGAATATCGTGTAGCCAGTGAATTGTTTGCACAAACTGCAGATGTTTATATGGTATTGGGTCTAATATCAGAAGAGGATTATGTCTGCGATACTTTTGATGGTGAATCAAAGTCAAAACTGGACTGTGCTAAAAGAATTGCGCGTGTTGTCTGTGCTGATTTGGAAATGTTGTCTGAAAGTGATATTATTGAAATTTCAGAGTTTATTCATCAAAAACAAATTGAACAAATTGCAGACGGATTAAAACAGGTTCATGAAACTCAGAATCTGAATTTAATAATTACTACAGGTTTGGGCAAAGATATTTTAGATAAGCCTGCTGCTGAATTATTGGGACTTGAAGTTAAGTCTATGGGTGATATTTTAACCGATGAGGAATGTGTTGTGGCTCCTGCTGTCGGAACTGCAGTTATGATGAATAAACATGCTGGTGATTAAGTGGTAAAATATACTTATTTTACTGATGGCGCAGCCACTATGAAGCGAAAAAATGGAAAATATCTTCGTGAAGCTGGTGGTTGGGCTTTTATTTTGCTAAAAGATGGTGTTGAAGATTCATATCACTGTGGCGGATGTCCTCTGACAACAAACAATGAGATGGAACTGTATGCAATCTATGCATCAATGAAAGATTTCATTTTAAAATCAGAATCTGGAGATATTATTGAAATATGTTCAGATTCTTCATACTGTATTGACATATTCACTAAATGGGCTAAGGGATGGCAAAAAAGAGGATGGAGAAAATCCGACGGTAAACAGATTAAAAATTTGGATATTATTAAAGCGGTCTGGCGATTGATGGGCGAAATTAATAAAAAATCTTGTATCTTAAAATTTGTTAAGGTGAAAGGTCATTCATCAAATATTTGGAACAATAAGGCAGATAAATTAGCAGTCGATGCAAAAAATGATGCTTTTAAATCTAGAAAAACTACTTATTATGCTGAAAATGATGGTTTTTTAGGTGGAAAATCAAAGTATGCTGATTAATACCATACGTCTTTTATTCCAAGTAAATAAGCTCCGGTATTGGCTATTAAATGAATAATTAATGTTAATACGATAGCGATTATTACGAATTCTATTGTAAAGTTAACAACTAATGAAGCAAATAATAATGCTACAATTAAAAAGTCAAGTTGATCGAGTATTGGTGCCGGCTTTCCACGGCCAATACCTATTCTTCTTTTTATAAAACTGCCTAACGCATCACCAACTAATGCTCCAAATGCAAGTAAAAATCCGATTAAAATCCCGTTTGGAACGCCAACAGGTATTGGGGTTATTATTAAATTTCCGAACATTGCAAGTAAAGTTGGCCCAAAATAACCTTGTATTGCCCCTACAAGTGTTCCCAATAGGGTTCCTCCAATTAAACCTCTCCAGGTTACACCATCTCCAATCCAACGAACACCTTTTGAATCAGTTTTTCCATTATCTAGTGGTCTTCCCCCTCCAAAGATTAATCCGCCGCTATTGGATATGTATGCTGGAAGTAAAAAGTATAAAATTGTAATACAGACAATTCCCAACATTGTAAGGTCAAAATTCATTTTTTATTTAACTCCTATAAAAGTATATTATGTTATTATTATTAATATTAAAGTATTTAAATTTTAAATAACTATAAATATTAAATTAACTATAATTAGTTATTATTATGTTTTGTATTATGAGTTATGTTTTTTTAGTTAGGTGATTTTTTGAAGAAAATTAAAGATACTAAAAGTTTATGTCCAGAGTGTGGTAAACCTCTTGATGCTGAAGTTTATTCAGAGGGAGGAACAGTTTATATCAAAAAAACCTGTAACGATCATGGGGAATTTATTAATACTTACTGGAGTGATGATGAAATTTATAATAGGGTCAATGATTATGAACCTTCAATCACTGCTGTAGATAATCCTTGTGTGGATGATGTAGCTAGTTGCCCTTCTAATTGTGGACTTTGTTCTAAACATGAAACATCTACTGTATTGGGATTAATTGATGTTACTAATAGGTGTAATTTAAGATGTCCTGTTTGTTTTGCAAATGCTGCTGCTTCTGGACGTTTATTTGAACCTACTCAAGATGAAATCAGACAAATGCTTAGAAATTTAAGAAACTTGAAACCTACTCCAACACCTGCTATTCAATATGCTGGCGGAGAACCTACTGTCAGAAAAGATATTGTTGAATTAGTTAAAATGGCAAAAGAGGAAGGTTTTACACATGTTCAAATTGCTACCAATGGTTTGAAATTAGCAATGAAGGAAGATTTGGCTGGTGAATTAAAAAAAGCAGGTTTAAATACAGTTTATTTGGCATTTGATGGAGTAACTCCAGAACCTTATATTAACAATAGAGGAAGAGATTTGCTTCCTTATAAATTAGATGCTATTGAAAATTGTAGAAAAGTTGGTTTGGGTGTTGTATTGGTTCCTACTTTAATTAAGGGAGTTAATGACCATCAGGTTGGTGAAATAATTAAGTTTGCATTTGACCATAGTGAAAATGTCTATGGAGTTAATTTCCAACCGGTTTCATTTGCTGGAAGAACTCCTGCTGACCAAGTAGAGGAACAAAGAATTACAATTCCTGATTTTGTTCAAATTATAGAAGATCAAACTGATGGTGAAGTTAAAACTACAGATTTCTATCCTCCATCTTCAGTAGAGGCTCTTGCCAACTTTATCGGTGCACTTGAAGGAGGAAAACCATCTGTTACACTCAATTGTCATCAACATTGTGGTATAGCTACTTATATATTCAGAGAAAAAACTGAAGGAAACGGTAAAGATAAGTTAATACCAATTAATGATTTTATTGATGTTGATGGTTTATTTAATAAATTGGATGAATTAACTGTGAATTTAAAAAAAGGTGGTTTTGGAAGAAAACAGAGAGTTTTAGCTAGTGCTACTAAAGCTATTCCAAAATTAATCGATACAAGTAAATCTCCTGAACATTTGGATATTAAAAGGATTTTACTAAATGTATTTACCAAAAGGTCATACAGTGCTTTAGGTGATTTTTCAAAGGATGCAATGCTTATTTCATGTATGCACTTTATGGATCCATTTAACTTTGATGAAGACAGAGTTAAAAAATGTGTTATTCATTATGCAACTCCTGATGGTAGAATTATTCCGTTCTGTACTTTCAACTCCATGTATCGTGAAGGTGTTGAACAAGAATTCTCAACTCCTTTAAAAAAATCTAAAGAATAAATAATGATGGTAGTATTGTTATGTATATCAAATCACCTTCAAGGCTTCATTTAGGTCTTATTGATATGAATGGTTCATATGGTAGGCTTGATGGGGGAATTGGATTAACTATTCAAAACCCTAGTTTCCTTTTATATGGTGAAAGTGCTGAAAAAGGAATCACAATTGATTTCAATGAAGAATCTAACATATCAGATACTATTAAAAATGAATGCATTAAAAAAATCACAGATGCTGCTCAAAAAGTCACAGATTATTATGGTGTGGATGAAGGATTTTACTTCAGAGTCGATGGTGCATATCCCCCACATTCTGGTTTGGGATCCGGGACTCAAATAGCTTTGTCCACTGGAAAACTCATTACAGAACATATTGGTCAGGAATCTAATGGTGTTACATTAGGTAAAATTACCGGTCGTGGTGGAACTTCAGGTATTGGAGTTTTTGCCTTTGATAATGGTGGTTTTATTGTTGATGGCGGACATAGTAGAAAAGAAAAAGACTCTTTTTTACCGTCTTCTGCTTCTGTAGCTAGCCCCCCTCAGTTGTTTGGTCGTTATGAATTTCCTGATGAATGGGGTGTATTGCTTGTTATATTAAAATCTGATGTTAGTGTCAACGGTCAAAAAGAAGTTAATATTTTCCAAGAATATTGTCCTATTGACCGACAAGAGGTGGAATTATATTCCCATTTGATTTTTATGAATATGATACCATTTTTACTTGAAAAAGATTTGCCTTGTTTTGGAAACATAATTAATAAAATACAAACAATAGGATTTAAAAAAATCGAGGTTGAACTTCAATCAGATAACATTAAACAATTAATGGCAAAATTAACTGAAATTGGAGCATATGCTGTTGGAATGAGTTCTTTTGGACCTACGGTATACTCATTTTACGATGAATCTAATAAACATATTGTAGAAGAAATTAAAGAATATGTTGGTGATGATGGTATTGTTATGACAACAAAAGCCCAAAATCATGGCCATGTTCTTACTAAATAGTGATTATTATGGATATTATATCTGGAAAAACCTGGACTTTTGGTGAAAATATTGATACGGATGTTATTATTCCCGGAAGATACTTAAGGACATTCAATCCTCAAGATTTGGCAGACCATGTCCTTGAAGGGGAAAGACCTGATTTCACTGAAAATGTTCAAAAAGGTGATGTTATAGTTGCAGGTGAAAATTTTGGATGCGGTTCTTCACGTGAACAGGCTCCTGTTGCTATTAAAACTGCAGGTGTTGATGCAATTATTGCCAAATCATTTGCAAGAATTTTTTATAGAAACGCAATTAATATAGGTTTGCCAGTTATTGTAAGTGATATTGAAGCCAAGGATGGGGATATAATTAAAATTGACTTGGCTAATGGTAGTTTAATAAATGAAACTTCTGGTGAATCTGCTAGATTTGAACCATTTAAAGAGTTCATGTTAAATATTTTGGAAGATGGCGGTTTAGTAAACCATTATTTAAATAAAGATTAATTTTTTTTTAAAAAAAGGAGGCATAAAATGGAATGTCCTATTTGTGGTTCTGATGATATTGAAATATTGAATTCAAAACAAAAAGAATCGAAAAAGAAATTTATGGAAGAATATCTTTTAAAATGCTTTGACTGTGGTCATGTTTTTAAAGATGTTGTTTCTGCCAGTAAACCTAAAATGTACAGACTTATTATATCTGAACAAAATAAATCTCATAAAACTTCAATTGAATTATCTCCAAGCGATGAATTGAAAGTTGGTGATATTTTACTTTCTGATGTGGGTCAGGTTGAAGTTTCAAGTATTGAAGTAGATGATACTCGTGTAAATAAATCATTAATTGAAGATATTACAACAATCTGGGCAACATCTGTTGAAATTCCTGCAAGAATAGGATTTTCTGTAGATTTGCATGGTAAAGTTGATTCATATAAGCTAGACCTGGAAAGAGATTTTGAAATTGCTCCTGGTGATGTTGTAAAAATTGAGAATCATATTGTAAAAGTTCATGTTATAAAAACAAATGATAGAAAACTTACTTCAGGTTTTGCCAAAGCAGGAGTAATCAAAAGAGTTTATTCAAAACCAGTTAAATTCAATAATTATGATTATGATTTAACATCAAATATTTTCAAAAAAACTTAAATTGTGAGTATCTATGAAAGTATATATTGATTCATACGGTTGTACATTTAACAAAGCTGATGGCCAAATAATGGCTGGTGTTTTAAATGAAAATAACATTGATTTAGTTGATAATATAGATGATGCTGATGTTATTATTGTAAATACTTGTTATGTTAAATTGCCAACTGAAAATAAGGTTGTTTATAAAATTCAACAGTTGCAAAAGAATTTTCCCGATAAAAAAATCATTGTTGGGGGATGTATGGTAGAAATAGATCCTGAAAAACTGGATAGTATCGGACCTAATTGTAGCTGGATTGGGCCTCATCAATTGAATAAGGCTGCTGATGTTGTTAAACAAACTTATTGTGGTGAGGTTGTACGAGAATGTGGCTTTTCTAAGGAAAGTAAGGTCGGTGTTCCTAAAGTCACAGATGATTCTTTAATCCACATTATTCAAATTTGTGAAGGTTGTTTGGGTGCTTGTACTTTTTGCTGTACTCGTTTTGCCCGAGGACCACTAAACAGTTATCCGATTTCAGATATTGTTGCTGAAGCAAAGGACGCTATTGAAAATGGTGCCTGTGAAATTCAACTCACTGCTCAGGATACTATGGCTTTTGGCCGGGACACTGGTGAAAAACTATCTACTTTAATCAAAGAAGTGGCTAATTTAGATGGAGATTTTCGTGTTCGTGTTGGAATGATGCATCCTAAAAACATTTTAAATGATGTTGATGAAATAATTGATGCAATAAAACAACCGAAGGTATATAATTTCATTCATTTACCTATACAAAGTGGTAGTGATAAAGTCCTGAAAGAAATGAGACGTGGCCACACTGTTGATCAGTATATTGAAATTGTCAATAAATTTAAAAAAGAAATTCCAGATTTAACTTTGGCAACAGATATAATTGTTGGCTATCCGACAGAAAATGATGATGACTTTTTGAAAACTGTAGATTTACTTAATGAAGTAAAACCTAGTTTGATTCATTTGTCAAAATATCAGCACAGGAAGGGTGCAATTTCTTCATCACTTAAAGAAATTCCTCATCAAACAATGAAGGAACGCTCTAAATTTTTATCCAAAATCAAAGGTGAAATAACAAAACAAGAAAACGAAGAATTGCTCAATTCACACCAAAATGTTTTAATTGTGGAAAAAGGTTCTAAAGGTGGTTTTATTGGTAAAACAGATTCTTACATTCCTGTTGTAGTTGAAGATGTTAATCTGGGAGAGTTTGTTTGTGTAAAAATAACTCATGCAACAGCAACATATCTAAAAGGCATCGTAGAATAATTTATTTTTTTTAGTTTTTTATGTTGTTGTTTTTATAATTTTTATATATTTTTTGTCTTTAATTTTTAATTTTTTTATTATTAGTTTTGTATAGATAAAACCTCTAATTGATAGCTCAATGGTTAATATATAAATGATAAATAAGCATTTTTTCCAAAACATTTATATACTATGTGTTACTATCATTTAATTGGAGGTGAAATAATGAGTGAATTACCAATCGCACCAGTAGGTCGTATCTTAAAAAATGCTGGAGCTCAAAGAATTAGTGACGAAGCTAAAATTGCATTAGCTGAAGCATTAGAAGAAAAAGGTGACGAAATCGCTAAAAAAGCAGTTAATTTCGCACGCCACGCTGGTAGAAAAACTGTAAAAGCTGAAGATATCAAATTAGCTATCAAATAAGCTTTTTACTTTTTATTTAAAATCTATTGGCCATTTTCTTGGTCAATTATTTTATTTTTTTCATCGGTTCAGATTTTTTTGCAAAGTTTTATATATTACTTTTAACATATAATATTATGTTGCACAGGACCGGTGGTCTAGGGGTATGATTCCTCTTTGACGTGGAGGAGATCACGAGTTCGAATCTCGTTCGGTCCATATGCCATGGTAGTTCAGATGGGAGATTTTTTAAAATATTTGTTTAAAATGAGATTTCTATTTTTTATAAAAAAATAAATTTAATGGTGATTGGTTTTTAAATTTAATTTTTACTTAATGTAATTGATTTTGGCTTAACCTGTGTGTTTTCTCTTAATTCTTTATATTTGCTAACAATTTGATATCCGTTATTTGATGCAATCAAATCAGCTCCACCAGTCAACACTTGATGAGCCATTTTCCAGATATCAATTCCATCATAAACTTCTATTTTTGTTTTAGGAGCATATTTTTGGAATATGTTAATATCGTTAACAATTTCATAAATGTGATTTGGAGTTAAAAATCCTGTTGAAGTTTTAATATAATCAACATTAGCATTTTCTAATCTTATTACAAGATTTGCTTTTTGTTCATCTTCAAGAATTTTACTTTCAATAATCATTTTCAGTGTTGTATCTCCGAGAGCTTCTTTAATTTGTTTAGCTTCATCTTCTATTAAATCATATTTTTCATTTACTACATGATTTAAATTAATCACTGAATTAATTTCATCTGCTCCCTTTTCAACTAATGTTAAAGCTTCAGCGATTTTTGATTCTGTATTTTCACAACCTAATGGGAATCCAATGACACTGCCTACTCTTGTATCACAGTCAGCCAATATTTCTTTAGCTAATGGAACATATGTCGGATTAATGGTAACTGAATTGAAATTCCATTCTTTTGCTTGATTTAAGAATTCTGTCATTTCAGCTTCACTAATCATGTTATTTAAATTTGTATAGTTTATAAGACTAGCCAAGTGTTTTGAATTTTTTATTCTGTACATATTACCACTCTTAATATTTTTTAATTGTTAGTTAATATACGAATGAAACTATATATAACTTTTGTCTTGATTTTTTACATCAATTTTTTTGCCATATAAGGGCCTTTTCTTTCATAACCAAATTTACGGTAATAATTTCTAGACCCGATACCGCTAATAATGGCAATTTCATCTTTATCATTATCAATAGCTAAATTTTCAGCTTCTTTTAACAATTTTTCACCAAAACCTGTATGTTGGCCAATTGCCGGATTCTTATCTCCGATTTGAATCATATTTCCATAAACGTGAAGCTCACGAATCAGGGCAGTTTTATCCGTAATTTCTGGTCTGAAAATATTTTCTGAAGGTATTCTGAAACGTAAAAATCCAGCAATACTTTCTTCATTTTTATCTTCGATTGAAATGAATGTTTCTTCACCGCCGCATGCAGTGTATGACTCTTTGAATAATCTGAAATCATCTAACGTATAATTTTCATTAGTTTTTTTATGGCCGATTTCACGACATCTGATACATTGGCAGTTCTCTTTGTATTCTCATTGTTCTAACCCATTTCGGAAGTATTTTTTTAATTTCTACTATCAAATCAACAGCTTCCTCATCAGTATATGGGCTGTAAACTCCATCTTTCCACATGTCATACAATTCACTGCCTTCAGTAACGAGACATGGATATATTTTAAGCATATCTGGTTTAAAATTATCATCACTGAATAACTGTTTAAACATTTTTAAATCTTCTTTCTGGCGTACAAACAATCCTGGCATCATGTGCATGGCCACTTTAATGGCGGAATCTCTTAAAAGTTGATTGGATTCAATAACATCAGCAATAGTATGTCCTCTTTTTACTTTGGTATACAGTTCATCGGACAGTGTCTGAACACCTAATTCAACTCTTGTAACTCCAAAATTCAGCATTCTGTTAATATGGTCTTTTTTACAGTAATCTGGACGTGTTTCAAAGGTCATCCCCACGCATCTGACTTTGGAGTCTTCATTGGCAAGCTGAATATCGTCAATAAGGACATAATCGTCAGGAGGATATGTTTTCACAATATCTTTTTCAAATTCTCTGATTAATGGTTTGTTTATTTCAAATTCTGCATTGTTCTCCAAAATCAATCCAAAGTCGGTCATTGCTTTAAGGCATTGTGATACGAACCATTCCTGATAGCAAAGATCCCTTGAAGGAAATGTTCCTCCCATTATAATCAATTCAACTTTATCAATAGGATGGCCTATTTTTTTGAGTTGTGATAATCTGTTGAAACATTGAACATAAGGATGATATTCAAACATTCTACCTCTTAAAGCTGCAGGTTCTTCACCAGTATAACTTGGCGGAGCTATATCACTTTCAGGACAGTATAAACATCTTCCATGAGGACATTTGTGTGGATGACACATTACAGCTACGATAGCCACACCGGATTTTGTTCTAGTGGGTTTTTTCTTTAATGTGTCTGAAACAAGCTCTTTTTCTTCTGCAGTTGCGTATTCAAGAATGTCTGCATTGCTCATAAATCTTGATAATTTTAAATCACGACAAAGCTGTCTTTTACGAACTTCCAAATCCCGTCGTGTAGATATTTTGCCTTCAATAATATCATCAATTATAATTCGGCATGCTTCTTTCATTTAATATTCACCTGTTATTATATTTGATAGTTAATTTTATATATTGGTATGTTTTAATAGTATATTAAAATAATTACAATGAGGCGATAAAATGCGTGCAAAACAATTTTTCGGTATTACTGTATTAGATAAAAAAGTAAGAGAAGTAGGTAGAATTGAAGATGTAGAAATTGATACTGATAATGGTAATGTAACAACTCTTATCATTTCCTTAAATAAAGGTCTCTTTTCCAATGATTCAATCGAAGTAGATTTCGATGCTATTGCTACCATTGGTGACTACATTCTCTTAAACACTGAAATTGCTGAAGAAGAAGCTGAAGAAGAACCAGAAAAAGTCACTGTTGAAGTTGAAGACGAATAAGAAAAAGGGGTATATCATGGCATTTGATGCTCGTGATAAAGAAATTTCAGTCGATGATTTTGTTCGCTATGTAGATACTGGAACCATGGGTAAAGTTCTTGAAATTAAAACTGAAGATGAAGTCGATTGGGTTTTAATTGATAAAACTAACCTTTGGTACAAAGCTAAATTAGTGGAAATTCTCGATGAAAAAGATATTAAAATTAAAATTACACCTTCAGGTCGTGAAGTCGACATTGAAGAATTAAAAGAAAAAGCAGATAAACTGGAAAACATGCAAATGGATTCCAGTGTTGCAGAGGGTGGAGGTTAATCCTCCCTTAATAACTATCTGCAAATTGTTTTATTTTTTTAGATAATGTTTCACCGATACCATCAATTTTTTGTAATTCTTTCTCGCTGACTGATTTTAAATCAAGACCAAATATGTCCACAATGTTTCTTGCCCGTTTTCTTCCAAGACGTTTAACGCCAACTACAAGTGGAATGATGTCTTCTTTGACACCGTAATAAAGTCTTGCAGATAAATAATCATAATCTTTTAGTTTGGAATAATCTCCTAAGACTTCGGATGTGTTTTTAGCAAATCTTATAAGTCTTGACGCTTCATAGGCAGTTCTTCTGGTTGATGCTGAATAAACTCCATATCTATTTTCTATTTCATATTCGTTGCGTTCGTCAATCCATTCAATTAAGGATACGGTTGTTGCTTCGGGATTTCCAATATCAACAGCAAAAAGACCTGCTTCGGACATTTTTTCACGAACCGGATCCTTATTTTTCTTGCCTTTGAATGTAATCAGCGGCAGGTCTGGTGTTTCTGCAAGAGCATAAATGAATTCCGGAATATTGAATGCATCCATTGAAGAAATATATTCTTTGATTTTAACAGCAGTCTCTACACTATAATTTGATTTGGCAATCAGATTTCCAAAATCTGTTGTTTTAAGACCTTCAGGTGTTGCTCTGATTATTCCATTTTGAAGTAAGAACTGCAATGCATTTTCGAGTTCCCACTTTAAACTATCTGATGCAAACAATGACATTGAAGGATTATTGCTCATTTGATAGCCGTATAATGTTTTTTCAAAGAAATCAACCAATTCATCCAAATCTTTAGATAATGTAGATGCAATTTGTGCTATAATTTGTTTATAAACAGCATCTTTATTATCAACTAATTTTGAGTTAGTCAGTTCAATTTCTCCATTAATATAATAATCCTGAAGGTTAATGGCTTCATCAGCAGTTTTTGCAATAAGGTATGAGTATCCCACATCATCATATTGTGGTCTTCCTGCACGTCCGGACATTTGTTCATAATCAAAAACAGGAATTGGCTGTGGGCCGTTACTTGTCCAGCGTGTTGTGTCTCTTATGGCAACGGATTTGGAAGGTAAATTAACACCATACATTAAACTTGGCGTTGCACTAATCATTAATATATTTCCGTTCCTGAATTCTTCCTCAATAATTTCTTTCTGTTCATTGAAAAGCCCTGCGTGGTGGAATGCAATTCCTTTTTCGGCAGCTTCAGCTAATTTGACACAGGTCGTTGTTGGGAGGGATCCTTTATTTTTAGGAACTTCAAGTAATTTATTTGCAACTTCTTTAAACTCTTGTTTTTGTTGTTTGGAAAGTTTTTTGTTGATTTTTTTTGCAACATATGTGGCTAAACTTTCTGTAAATCTTCTTGTTGATACAAATGACAGTGCCTGTGAGTTATCTTTCATTGCTTTTTCAACAATCTTGACAATTATGTCATTTTTGTTTTTTGTATTGAACATTTCACCGTCTAAAACTTCTTTATTCAATGGGACTGGTCTGTAATCATGTTCAATACATGTTCCTTCAAGCCATCCTTCTATTTCTTCAATATTTCGCAGTGTAGCGGATAATGCTATTATTCTCATTGATGGATTAATGATTTTTGCTCTTGTGATGGCTGCTTCAAGTGTAGGTCCTCTGCTATATTCCCCAATCATGTGAAATTCATCGATAATTAATGTATCAACATCACGAAGAGTATCCCAGGAAAAACGTGTAAGGGCATCAAATGACTCAAAAACCATAACGGATAAATCTGCACTTGACGGATGTTTTCCAACAATGATTCCATGTTCTTCAAATGCTTTGAACTCTTGCACTTTTTCGTTTTGAATTGATAAAAGAGGTGCTGCATAAACCGCTTTTCCCTTATTCAAAATTGTTTTAAGAGCAGGCAATACTCCCAAAACGGTTTTACCACTTGCTGTTGGAATACAAATAATGTAATTTGATTTATCTTCCAAATACCCTGATTCAATTACTGCTTTTTGTGCCGGGTTAAACTCTTTAATGTATGGGTATGCACTATTAATTATTTTTTTGATATCTTCAGGTAAATTTTCCATTTTAATCAATTAAATATTGATTTTTTATATATTAATATATTTGTAGAGAGCATTTGAATAGTAACCTTAACAATTTATATAGTATAATTAATATAATAGTTACAAAATAAAATTTTTTTAGGTGTTATAATCATGGTAATTAAAGTTGAAGTATTCAAAACTGATTCATGTCCTCACTGTCCTGCAGCAGTAAGTGCTGCTGAAAGTGCTAAAGCTAAATTAGGTGACCAAATCGATGTTGAAATAGTTAATGCAAATGACCCTGCAAACATTGATAGGGCTAGAGAATACCAAATTATGGCTGTTCCAACTGTTGTTATTGACGGTAATGTTGAATTTATCGGTGCACCTAGTGATAGTGATTTAATTGAAAAACTAGAATCTTTATTATAGATTCTCTCTTTTTTTATTATAGAAATGTCTGATGAAAATTATACTGGTGTTACTACAGGTACTGTAGCTACAGCTTGTTCTCTTGCAGCTATTGATGCAATTATAGATTCACCGGATATTGTTTGTGTTAATGTTGAAACTCCTAAAAAAACTTTAGGTATTCTTATTGATGATTGTCGTAAATTATCTGATGATTCTGCTTGTGCCGTAGCTCATAAAAATCCATATAATGATCCTGATGTTACGGTCAATTTGGATATTGTTGCCCATGTAGAATTAATAAATTTTACCGGTGATAAAGTAATCATATCTGGTGGGGAAGGGGTTGGTGTTATAACAAAGCCCGGCCTTCAAATTCCTGTTGGCGATTATGCAATCAATCCAGTTCCTCGAAAGATGATTAAAAAGAACTTAGAAGATAAAGTTCCAGAGGGCAA
Organism: uncultured Methanobrevibacter sp.; assembly: GCA_900317865.1. GTDB lineage: Archaea > Methanobacteriota > Methanobacteria > Methanobacteriales > Methanobacteriaceae > Methanocatella. Next base: position 37,113 of record ONIK01000012.1, read on the forward strand.
ATCAGCAAAAGTTACTATTTCCATTCCTAAAGGGCGTGAAATTGCCAAAAAAACAATGAATCCTAAATTAGGTATTGTTGATGGAATTTCAATACTGGGAACAACCGGGATTGCAAGGTCAATGTCCAGTGAAGCCTATAAAAATTCCATAGTTACTCAGATTGATGTTGCAATTGCCTCTGATTTGAAAGATTTGCTTTTTGTTCCGGGCAATATCGGTGAAAAATTGGCTCTAAAAAGAATGAATATTACAAAGGAACAGATTATTCAAACAGGTAATTATGTCGGATTCATGTTTGAAGAAGCTAAAAAACGTGGAATAGATAAATTTACATATTTTGGCCACATCGGAAAATTAATAAAAGTGGCTGGGGGGATATTCAATACAAAACATGCTGTTGCAGATGGCAGGCGTGAAATAATGATTACTCATGCTGCGATTTGCGGAGCTGAAAAAAAAGTATTGGAAAAATTATATGATTCAGCCACAACCGATGATATGCTGGATATTTTAAATGAAATAAATCTTCAAAAGGATGTAGCAAACAGTATTGCAATAGCTATTAAACAAAGATGTATGCAGCGTTTTGAACTGGATATTGATGTAATTTTAGTTGACATGGAAGGTAATTATTTAAACGATAATATGGAAGGATTTTTATGAAAATAGCTATGGTTGGCCAATTTCCACCGCATTTCGGTGGAGTCGGTGTTCATATTCATACATTATCAAAAGAACTTGTAAAACAGGGTCATGAAGTTTATGTAATAACATACCCTCATTCTGATTTGAAGGATATTGATGGAATTCATGTTATTGGAACTGAGGGAATTAACATTCCTGGAATTAGAGGGTTGATGTTTGAAAGAAATGCAAAAAAGGCTTTAAATCAATTATTAAAGGAAGTTGATATTGATATAATTCATGGCCATTATTTATTTCCTGCAGGTGCTGCTGCATGTGATGTAGGTTCAAAGCATAATATAAAAACATATGTTACCGCTCACGGATCAGACATGTTTGAAATGTATAAAAAACAGTCATTTATGAGGCCTTTCATTAAAAAAGTATTAAAAAAGGCAGATGTTGTATTTGCAGTAAGTAATGCTTTAAAAGATGAGATACTTGCTACTGGTGTAGAAGGAATTGAAGCTAAAACCAGATTATACTGGAATTCTGTCGATATAAATAAATTTTCTAAGGATAATAAAAATCTTCTTGAAAATCATGGGAAATCTATCGTTTTATTTGTAGGAAATCTCATAAAACGTAAAAATGTAAACTTGATTTTGGAAGCTAAAAAACAATCAAAGGTTGATTATGAATTGGTTATCGTTGGTGACGGTCCGCTTAAAAAAGATTTGGAGAATAAAGTGAAAAGCGAAAATATTTCTGATGTAAGATTTTTAGGCTCCAGAAATGATGTTGAAAATATAATTCCTGGCTGTGATGTTTTGGTACTGCCGTCATTTTCCGAAAGTTTTGGGCTGGTTTTAATTGAAGCACTGGCATGTGAAAAACCTGTTATTGGAAGTAATGTTGGGGGAATAACCGAAATTATTACTGATGAGGTTGGTTTATTGATTAATCCTTATGATTCCTCAAGTTTAAGGAGTGCAATTGATAAAATGATTGGTGATGATAACTTTAGACAAGTTTTAGCTTCAAATGCAAGAAAAAGAGCTATTGATTTTAGTAAAGTCGAAATTCCATATGATGAGATGAAATAATGATTAAAAAAATTAAATGTCCAGGTTCTGCAACAATAATTAATGCTATAGCAACAGGCTTCGGGTCTGCTTTTGGAATTGGCCTTAATATTAAATGTGAGGCTAAAATTATTGATTCAGGAATTAAATGTTATAATGATGTTGGAGCAAGTACAGATTTGATGGATTTATGTGTTGATAAGGTTTTTGAAAGATATTCTGTTGATAAAGATGATTTTGGTCTTGAAATAAAAACTGAATCAACGTTGCCTATGGCATCAGGCCTTTCAAGCAGCAGTGCTTCTTCCAATGCTGTTGTGGCAATTTCTTCTAATATTATCAGTGAAGAATTCAATTTATCTCCATTGAATGATTTGGAAATTATCAATTTAGCTATTGATGCATCTATTGAAGCGGGTGTCACTATAACAGGTTCATTTGATGATGCAACAGCCTCCTATTTTGGTGGAGTTGTTGTAACGGATAACAAGAACCGTGAATTTATAATTAAAGAAAAAATGGATGATTATAGGATATTGGTATATATGCCAAATTTCCATGCAAAATCTGGAGACAGTGATGTTAATCGTATGAAAGTATTAGCGCCTCTTGTAGAGACAGCATTTGATTTTGCAAAAAGTAAAGATTATTTTAAAGCCCTTAACTTGAATGGTTTGATTTATGCATCTACATTGGGTTTTGATTCATCCATTGCAATTGATGCAATTCAATCCGGAGCTATTGCTTCAGGTCTTTCAGGAACAGGTTCTTCATTCGTAGCAGTCTGCGATAATAGCTCTATTGATGATATAAAAGATGTTTGGAGTTCTCGCGAAGGTCGTGTTATTGAAACAGCTGTAGATAATGAAGGATGTGTATTTTTATAATTTTAAATTTTTAATTATTTTTTAAAATTTCTATTTTAGGCTAATTTATGCCATAGTTTATATACTATGATTATTATAAATTATATTATTATCATTATTATCAAATTTTGGTGATTTTTTGAGTGATGAAAATAATGTAAAAACTTTCAAAAATAAAGAAGAAGCCGAGAATCTTCTAAATGAATCTAGAAATCGCATTGATGAGATTGATAATGAGTTATTTAATTTAATTTGCCAGAGAACTTTTCTTGCAAAGGATATTGCTCTTGCAAAAGAATATTTGGGTATGCCAATTTATGATAAAAATAGGGAAGAGGCAGTCCATGCAAAAATTGAAGAGTTATCTGAGAAAAACGGTATTGATGCTGAAATAGTTGATCAAATCGTTAATATGCTAACTATATTAAGTAAAAATGAGCAGAAAGAAATATTGAGGAGGAATGTTGATGGGTAATATTAGAACTTCATTTGTTAAACGTTTAGCAAGAGAACTTATAGATACTCACAAAGGTGTTTTCACTACTGATTTTGAAGAAAACAAAAAATTAGTATCTGAATATTCAACTGTAAGTACTAAACATTTAAGAAATAAAATTGCTGGATATGTTACAAGACTTGTTAAATTAGAACAAGCTCAAGAATAAATTTAATAAATTTTATTCATTTTTTTATTATACTTTTTTTTTAAAATATATTTTTTTTAATGAAATCCTTTTTTTTTAAAAGTTTATTAATATCTTTAAATAAAGATATATATCGTATTTTTATATAATTAAAAATTTTATGAGAACTATCGATTAGTTTTTAGAAATAGGTGTGAATTCGATGGATTTAATAGTAGCAAAATTTGGGGGTACGTCGGTTGGAGACGGCTCTAGAATTAAAAAAGCGGCGCAGTCCGTAGTAAATGAGTATATGAAAGGCAAACAAATTGTGGTTGTAGTTTCTGCAGTTAACAAGACTACTGATGAACTTATTGGTTTATCTAATGATGCAATCGGTGGAAATTTAACTGATAATCAGAAGGCAGAAATTATGGCTATGGGTGAATTAACTAGTGCTAGATTATTCTCCGCAACTGTTGAATCTTTAGGTGTTAAATCTCAGTTTATTGACCCATATAATGAATTATGGCCAATCATGACAGATTCAAATGCTTTGGAAGCAAAAATTGATTTCGCAACTACTCAAGAAAAATTTAAAGGTATTGAAAACCTTTTAAATCAAGGAATTATTCCTATAATCTGTGGATTTTTAGGAAAAGGACCAAGTGGAGAAATCACAACTCTTGGAAGGGGTGGAAGTGATATATCTGCATTTTTAATTGGTCACTGTTTGGATGCTAATGAAGTAATTATAGTGACTGATGTTGAAGGTGTAATGTCCACTGATCCTAATAAAATTGAAGAGGCGGAGTTATTAAATGAAATAACTGTTGAGGAACTATGGGATTTAGCTACTCATGGTGCTCAAGTTTTACATCCTCATGCATTAAGATATAAAGACCCATTAATAAATGCAAAAATTATTAATTTTGCTTATGGTGATTTGTCCGTAAAAGGAACCCGTATTACCGGTCCTTTTAAGGGTGATATGATGAAATCCGTATCTCTTTATAAAAATCCTATTTCTCTTATAGCTTTAGTTGGCGATGGCATGCTTAAAAAAGCAGGCTTATTGGCTAAAATTACAACTTGTCTTGCAAGCAATAATATTAATATATTTGGCATATCTGCAGGGCAAAATTCAATGACAGTTTTCGTCGAAAAAAATGATTCACAAAAAGCATATCGTTTGTTACATGGTTTGGTCATTGAGGATGATATTTTGAGTTCATTATCTTTAGCTGGAGATACTTCCATGATTACGGTTGTTAGTCCTGATTTTGCTGATGAAACTCCAGGTATTATTTCAAAAATTACAGAACCGCTAAGGAAAAACCATATAAATATTATAGAAATATCTTCATCCCAAACTGCTATTGTTGTTTATGTTGGTTTAGAAGATGGTAAAAAAGCATATGAATTACTTAATGAGGTTTTAGAATGAATTTTGAAGGAACTTATGTTGCGATGGTTACTCCTTTTACTAAAGAAGGAACTATTGATGAAGAAGGTTTTAGGTCAAATATAAACTATTTGATTGAAAGAGGTGTCAATGGATTGGTTGGTGCTGGTACTACTGGTGAATCAGCCACATTAACCCATGATGAACACCGAGAAATTATAGAGATATTGATTGATGAAGTTGACGGTAGAGTTGAGACTATTGCTGGATCTGGTAGTAATTCAACTACTGAAGCTTTGGATTTAACAAAATTTGCTCAAGATGTTGGTGCTGATGCTGCATTAGTTATTACTCCTTATTATAACAAACCTCAACAACATGCACTTGTAAACCATTATAGGGTTATTGGAGAAAATAGTGATATTCCTATTATTGCTTATAATGTGCCTTCCCGTACTGGAATAAATATGGATGTCGAAACCATTGTCGAATTAGCTAAAATTGACAATATTGATGCAGTTAAAGAAGCAAGCGGAAGTGTTGATAAAGTTTCAGATATTTACAACGCTCTTTTAGCTGAAGGCCTTGAGGATGATTTCAACATATTATCTGGTGAAGATTCCTTAACGTTACCTATTATGGCTGTTGGAGGTACTGGTGTAATCTCTGCATCTGCAAACATTGATGCAAAAAGAATGGTTTTAATGGTTGATAGTATTTTAAATGATGATTATGATCGTGCTTTTGAACTTCATAATGCTATGTTGGAATTAATAAGAGCATTATTCATTGAAAGTAATCCGGTTCCTGTAAAAACTGCAATGAATATTATGGGACTTCCGTCCGGACCTTTAAGAGAGCCATTAGCTCCAATGAAAGATGAAAATCTCGAAGTTCTTAAAAAAGCTTTAAAAAATGCAGAATTAATTTAAGGTGTTTAAATGATTAAAGTAGCAGTAACTGGGGCTGCTGGAAGAATGGGCTCCGGTATTATTAAAAAAATTACAGAACAAGATGATATGGAAGTTGTTGCAGCTATTGAAATTCCTAACTCTCCTTTAGAAGGACAGGATGCTGGTCTCAAAGCTGGCGTTGGTGATTTGGGCGTTAAAATTGTTGGTGCTGAAAAATTGGAAGAAACTTTAAAAGAAACAAAACCTGATGTGTTGGTTGATTTCACTATTGCGCCTGCAGCTGTTGAAACTATAAAAACTGCCACTGCATGTGGTGTTAATATAGTTGTTGGTACAACCGGTTTTACAGAAGAACAAATGGCATCCAATATTAAAAATGTTGAAGATAATAATGTAGGTGCAGTAATTTCATCAAATATGGCAATTGGAGTAAATGTATTTTTCAATACTTTAAAGAAATTAGCTCCATTATTATATGATTTTGACATTGAAATTATTGAAGCCCACCACAATCAGAAAAAAGATGCTCCATCCGGAACAGCAATGACTGCATTTGAAGTAATTGCAGAGGCACTTGAACGTGATCCTGAAGAGGTTGGAGTTTATGGAAGACATGGTTTAGTCGGTAAAAGAACTCCTGAAGAAATTGGCGTTCACGCTATCCGTGGTGGAGATATTGTTGGTGACCACACTGTAATGTTTGTTGGTGATGGTGAAAGATTGGAAGTTAAACATCAGGCCCATACCAGAGAAGTTTTCATAGCTGGTGTAATTAGAGCAATAAGATACGTTCCTACTGCTGAAAAAGGTGTTGTAAGTAGTATGAATGATGTTTTAGGATTAGAATAGGTGTTTTTATGGTAAATGTTGGTGTACTTGGCGCTACAGGAATGGTTGGTCAAAGATTCATCCAATTATTAGATAATCATCCTGATTTTGAGCTCACTGCTCTTGCAGCTTCTTCACGTTCTGCAGGTAAAAGATATGAGGATGCTACTACTTGGTATCTTAATGACGCCATGCCGGAGTCTGTAAAAGATATAATTGTATGTGAAACAAATCCTGAAGAAATGGATAATGATGTAGATATTGTGTTCTCATCACTTCCTACAGAATTTGCCGCTAAAGTTGAAAAGGATTTTGCAAAAGATTATGTTGTTGCAAGTAATGCAAGTGCTCACAGAATGAAGAAAAATATTCCTTTAGTAATCCCTGAAGTTAATCCTGAGTATTTGGACATGATTGATGCTCAGCAAAAGGAAAATAACTGGGACGGATTTATTGTTACCAATCCAAATTGTTCCACTATTGCTTTAACATTGTCATTAAAACCTATAGTTGATAATTTTAATATTAAATCAATCAGGGTATCAACCATGCAAGCAGTTTCCGGTGCAGGTTATAATGGTGTTCCATCAATGGCTATTGTTGATAATCTTGTTCCATATATTGGCAGTGAAGAAGAAAAGATGGAATCTGAAACTTTACACTTATTGGGTACTTTTGACGGTGAAAAAGTTAACGATGCTAGTTTCAAATTAAGTGCTTCATGTCATAGAGTTCCTGTTATTGATGGTCATACTGAGGCAGTATTCATTGAGTTGGATGATGACTTTGACATTAATGATGTGAAAGAAAAAATGGCAAATTTCAAAGCTCTTCCTCAAGAATTAAATTTATTCTCAGCACCTGAAAATCCAGTTATTATCAAAGAAGAAATAGACAGGCCTCAGCCAAGAATGGATAGGAATGCGGGCAATGGTATGTCTGTTAGTGTTGGTAGATTAAGAAAAGACCAAGCTTTTGATAATAGTTTAAAATATGTTCTTGTTGGACATAATACTATTCGTGGTGCTGCTGGAGCATCAGTATTAAATGCAGAGTTAATTAATGATAAAATACTTTAATTTAACTCTTTTATTTTTTTTATTTTTTCTATTTTTTTCTATATTTTTTAACTGGTTTCTATATCTTTTTAGTTTCTATTTTTGATTAATTTAACGGTTTAATTTAAATAGTATGACATCAATATTAAATATTAGATAAATATATTATAGTGTATATCATAATTTTTAAATTTAAAAATTAATTATATGCAAATTTCAATATTGAGATAAATTTTAAGTTAAGGGATAGAAATGGTAAATGGAATAGATGCTGAAAAAGAGACTTTACAGTCTTTAGTCAGATCTTGTTTATTAGAGCTTAATAAACTTAAATTCGATTTAACACAAATGGAAGTAGAAAAAGCCAATGATAACTCTGCTTCACGGATTCAAGAGCTCGAACAAGATATTGTTGATAAAGAAAAAGAAGTTTCTGTTATTAAATTTAAGGCCGAAGAGGAAGTTAGTCAACTCAAAGGCCAATTGGATGAAAAAGATTTATTAATTAAAAATCAAGAAGACAGGATTTATGAGCTTGATTATGTAAATAACTCTTTAGATGAAATTAAAACTTATTTTGCAGAACAGTTAAAGGATTATAAGAAGAATGAATTGGCTGAAGTTAATGAAAGATTAAATGAATCATATAAGAGTATAGCTGAAAAAGAAGCCCAAATCAATAATCTTTCAAGAACTATTGATGAGTATAAGATTCAGGTTATCAAATTGGAAAATGATGCTGGCGCTCAACAGGAGATAATGGAACTTGAAAAGCAGTTAGAGCTAAAAAATAGGGAACTTCAGCAAAAAGAAAATGAACTTACTGCAATCGATAATCAATTGACATTATTAAAAGAACAAACTATCCCAAAGCAAGACTATGAAAATTTACAATCTCAATTTGAAAACGAAATTGCAGCTATGGACAATGAAATTTCTACATTAAAAGAACAATCTATCCCTAAACAAGATTATATGGATCTTAAAAAATTATTAGAAAATGAAGTTGCTGCAATGGATAATGAAATCAATGCATTAAAAGAAAATTCTATTCCCCGTGATGAATATATAAGTCTTCAGAATTATTTGGAAAGTGAAATCTCTGTTCGTGATAGTGAATTAAAATACTTTAAAGAACAAAGTGTTCCTAAGTCAGATTATGTTGATTTACAAAACAAACTTCAAAATGAGATTACCGCAAAAGATAATGAGCTCAAATATTTGAAAGACCAAACTGTTTCACGTGAAGAATTCATCAACCTTCAAAATGAATTAATTCGTAAAAATGATAAAATTAAAAGGTTGGAAGAAATTAATGCATTCTTCAATGAGCTTCAAGAGGAACAGGCTTCATATGAAACTATCGAAAGGACTCCTCCTTTCAAATTAGAGAAAAAACAACATAGATAAATATTTTTTATCTATCTCACTTCTTTTTTTAATATTTTAAATCCATATGCCATATGGTGAAAAAATCCAATATTTGGTAAATTAAAATAAGTTTAATCGTTAATTGTCATAATTTCTTTTTTGAATTTTCTATTAAATCTTATCATGCTAATAAAAGCAATTAAAGACCCAATATTCATTCCCACAATTGCTCCTAAATAGACTCCAAAAACTCCCCAATTAAATGCAATTCCAAATAAATATGCAAATCCCATACTTAATACGAGTTCTCTTAAAATGGTTAAGGCTAAAGATTTAAATCCCAATCCTACGCCTTGATATATGTATGTGGGTATTACACCAAATGCGATTAAGAAGTTATAAAATACAAGTAATTTTAATATTTCACTTGAACGATTTATTAATGTTAAGTTTCCTGTTTGGAAATTGAATAGTTCACAAAGTGGGTGGGCAAAGATAAAGAAAAATGCTGAAATTAAAAGAGTAATGGATAAACACAATAATGTTGAATATTTAATTGTCTCATTGAAATTTTTCCAGTTTCGAGCACCCCAAGCTATTCCTGAAACAGTTATGCTTGCTATTCCTATTGAAACACCAGGTAAAAATGCTATTACAATAATTCTCCATGCAATAGTAAATGATGCGATTTCATCAACTCCTGAAGTTGTTATAATTAGATAATTTAGAATAATTGCAACAAGAGCAAAAACTATCTCCTCTGTTGCAGAAGGTAGTGAAACCACTATTATTTCCTTATAAATTTCTAATTTACGTTGGTATTCGGAGAAGTTATAATTAAAATAAGTATCTTTTTTAATATAAATCCAATAAAGTAACAATAAGCATCCAACAAGTGATGCTATTACAGTTGCAAGTCCCGCTCCAAAGATTTTTAAGTTTAGGCCATATATTAGGATAGGATCAATAATTAAATTTATTATTGATGCTACTATTAAAGGGGTTGTTGCTCTTTTAGCGTCTCCTTCTGTTCTAAATATGCTTCCAACTACATTTGGAAGTAAAAATACAATGTTGAGCAATAATATTATTTGTCCATAATTTAAGCAATATGAACTAACTCTTGATGCACCTAAAAGTATGACTAAATCATCTAAAAAGAAAATACCTATAATTAAAATGATGATTGAAACGATAATCATGATAATTAATGTATGGATAACAGCATTGTTTGCGTCGTCAATTCTTTTGGCACCAAGATATCTTGAAATTAGGGAACTCGCACCAGCACCTATGCCAATTCCAATGCCTATGATGACCAGATATAATGGTGAAATAAAACCTAATGCTGCAAGTGAATCAGTATTCAAACCTGAAACCCAAAAACTATCTATGATATTATTTAAAAACATCAATATCATTGAAAATATTGTAGGAAAAGCCAATCGGTTAATTGCTTTTCGGGGATTATCCATTATTAAATCTATATTTGAGTTGGTCTCCATTATTATTATATAGTCAGAAAAGATATATATAAATATAATCTTAATTTATAGGATAATCATGAAAAATTTTGAGCAATGGTTTAATAATATTATAAAACAAGCAAATATCATTAATTTAACGTACCCTATTGAAGGTACAGCTATTTGGATGCCTTATGGTTTTAAAATAAGGAAACATACAATTAATCTTATTAGGGACTTATTAGATAAAACTCATGAAGAAGTTATTTTTCCAACGCTTGTACCTAAAAATCAACTTTTAAAAGAACTGGTCTTTGTTGAAAATTATGAAGATGAGGTATTTTGGGTTACGAAAGGTGGAAAAAATGATTTAAATGAACCATTGGCACTTAGGCCAACTAGTGAAACGATAATGTATCCTATGTTTGCATTATGGATTAGAAGCCATGCTGACCTTCCAATAAGATATTATCAAGTTGTAAATGCATTCAGATACGAAACAAAGAACATCATAAATCTAATGCGTCTTCGTGAAATTTCTACTTTTAAGGAAGCACATACTGCACATGCCACAAAAAAGGAATCTGATATGCAGGTGTGCGAATTTATTAAAATCTATCAAAATTTTTTTTGATAAATTGGGAATTCCATATATTGTTTCTAAAAGACCGATTTGGGATAAATTTCCAGGTGCGGATTGTTCAATTGCCTTTGATGCCATTATGCCCAATGGCAAAACATTACAAATTGCAACAGTCCATAATTTAGCTCAAAATCTGGCAAAACTATTTGATGTTGTCTTTGAAGATGTTGATGGAAAGCAAAAATATGCATATCAAATCTGTGCCTGAATATCTGAAAGGGTTATTGGATTGATTATTGCACTTCATGGCGATAAAGATGGCTTGCATTTGCCTCCAATAGTAGCACCTTATCAACTTATGATAATACCGATTCTTGATAAAAACCAAGATGATGTTTTAAATAAATCTATGGAAATTAAAAATCATTTGGAAGCTCTAAAAATAAGAGTAAAAATTGATGATAGGAATATTGATGCAGTTAAAAAATTTGAGGAATGGACTGTTAAAGGCGTGCCCATTATACTTAAAATAGATGCAGATGATTTAAAAGATAATATTGCTCTTATTATAATGTGGGATGATTATGGAAATATTGAAGTTAATTTGGATGAATCTTTTGGGGATGCAATTTTGGACTTGTTAAATAAAATTGGTGAAAATCTATCGAAATTGGCAAGGGAATTCCAGAAGAACCATATTAAATTTACAAAAGATATTGATGATATCCCTGAACTTATTGAAGAGGGTAATGTTGTTCACTTTAGTTGGTGTGGAGAGGAATCAATTGCTAAAAGAATTGTAGATGATATGGGTTATGATGTTTTGGATATGCAAAAAGATTATGCTGATGAAAATATTATCAAATATTCAATTTTAATTGCCCAGAATCATTAAAATATATCTGAAAAAATTTTTCATGATAACTTAAAAAAGATATTTAATAAAAACTTCTGTTTCATTCATATTATATTTTTCTTACAAAAGTACACTAAATAGTAAAGTATTTATATAACCTTAAACTCATGTTATATGTAGAAAGGTTTATTCAACACTATAACTTATTTTTTTCATGTTGATAATTAAACTGATCTAATTATTTATAAAATTAAAAAAGGTGATTAAATGGCACAAGGTGGACAACCAATTTTTATTTTACCTGAAGGAACTAACAGATCCATCGGTAGAGACGCACAAAGAAATAACATTTTAGCTGGTAAAGTATTAGCTGAAACTGTAAGAACTACTTTAGGTCCAAAAGGAATGGACAAAATGTTAGTCGATGGTCTTGGAGACATCGTAGTAACTAACGATGGTGTAACAATATTAAAAGAAATGGATATTGAACATCCTGCAGCAAAAATGCTCGTAGAAGTAGCAAAAACCCAAGAAGACGAAGTTGGAGACGGAACTACTACTGCAGTTATTATTGCTGGCGAATTATTAAAAAAATCAGAAAGTTTATTAGATTCCGATATTCACCCAACTATCATTGCAATGGGATACAGAAAAGCAGCTGAAAAAGCTCAAGCAATTTTAGACCAAATTGCAATTGATAAAGTTGATACTGAAACTTTAACTAAAGTAGCTATGACTGCTATGACTGGTAAAGGAACCGAAGCAGCACGTGAACCATTAGCAAAATTAATCGTTGAAGCAGTACAAAAAGTTGCTGATGGAAATGTTGTTGACACTGATAATATTAAAATTGAGAAAAAAGATGGTGCTGTTGTCGAAGAATCCAACTTAGTTGAAGGAGTAATTGTTGACAAAGAAAGAGTACATCCAGGTATGCCATCTGAAATCAAAGATGCAAAAATCGCTCTTATTAACTCTCCAATTGAAGCTAAAGAAACCGAAATGGATGCAGAAATCAGAATTACTGACCCTGCTCAAATGCAAGCATTCATTGAAAAAGAAGAAAGCATGATTAAAGAAATGGTTCAAAAAATCGCTGATTCTGGAGCTAACGTAGTATTCGCACAAAAAGGTATTGATGACTTAGCACAACACTATTTGGCTAAATCCGATATTATGGCTGTAAGAAGAGTTAAAAAATCTGACATTGAAAAATTATCCAGAGCTACTGGTGCAACTGTCGTTACCAATTTAGATGATTTAACTCCTGAAGACTTAGGTCAAGCTGGAACTGTTGAAGAAAGAAAAATCTCCGGCGATGAAATGATTTTTGTTGAAGAATGTAGTGCAGCTAAATCCGTAACTTTATTCGTAAGAGGTAGTACCAAACACATCGTTGATGAAATCGTAAGAGCTATTGAAGACGCAATCGGTGTAGTGGCAGCTACTGTTGAAGATGACCAAGTTGTGGCTGGTGGAGGTGCACCTGAAATCGCTATGGCTAAACAACTCAAAGATTATGCTGAATCCATTTCTGGAAGAGAACAATTAGCTGTAAATGCATTTGCAGAAGCTTTAGAAATTGTACCTAAAACTTTAGCTGAAAACGCAGGTTTAGACAGCATTGACTCTTTAGTAGATTTAAGAGCTGCTCAAGAAGACAGTCCTTACATGGGATTAGATGTATTCACTGGTGAAGTAGCAGATATGAAAGATGCTGGTGTAATTGAACCTAAACGTGTCAAAAAACAAGCTATCCAATCTGCATCTGAAGCAGCTGAAATGATTTTAAGAATTGATGATGTAATTGCATCATCTGGTGGCGCTGAAGACATGCCAATGGATCCTGGTATGGGCGGTATGCCTCCAATGATGTAAATTTAATTTACATCTTTTTCTTTTTTTTATTTATGTCAAATAATAGACTTATTTTTAAAACTTCAACATCTGATGAAGTGTATTATTTTAAAGATTCGATTTTTATTAAATTTTTCAATAAAAGAAATACTCTTTCTACTTCTGTTTTAAACGGCGGAATTCATAATGATTTAAATTTTGTTTTCAATCATCATTTGTCTCAAGACAATATTGATTATTTGGAAAATCATGATTTGGATGATTATCTGATTAATCTGTGCAGTAATTACAATTTTAATCCACTAAAATCAACAGGTCTTGTTACTCTTGCTCTGATGAAGAATTTATCTATCGTTACTAAGAGGTATAAAAAATTAGATGTTACCGCCATTACAACGGCAGGTGTTCGTGTAAATGCGGTTTGTGCGGGGGATGATGCCTCATATTATGAGGAAAACGGTGAGTTTAACTTTGGAACAATCAATACAATTTTGCTTATCAATTCTAAACTTGATGATAATGTCTTGGCTGAAGCTTTTATGGTAGCTAGTGAAGCTAAATCTGTTGCATTGAATAATTTAAAGATTCCTTCTCAGTTTTCCAATAATTTTGCAACAGGGACAGGTACTGATGGACTGGTAATTGCTTCAAATTTGGATTCAGATAATTCAATAACAAATGCGGGAAAACATTCCAAATTAGGTGAACTGATTGGCAAAAGTATAGTTGAATCTATACATGTAGCAATTAAAAAGCAAGTGTGGATTACTGCAAGTTCACAATCTAATGTTTTGGTATTATTAAATAGATACAAATTAGATATCAATGAATTTTATGATAGCTTAAATCAAGAAAAACATAGCTTTATTTCACAGCTAAAAATCGATTCAAAAATTCAGGAAAATATTGCCGTTACATCTTCAATTTTAAATCTGATTGATGATGTGGAAAAGGGTATTCTTAAAAAAGATAATGCTTATAAATTGGCCAATTCATTTTTGCAATATTGTCGAGGCGATACTGTTAATTATTTGTTGGCATTTTGGATTGAAAAATTTCTACAAAACTAAACTATTTAAATTAATAATTTAATAATATTGTATAATAGGTGATTTAATGAGAACTAAAGAATTATTCAACAAGGAAGTTTTGGACGGTAACATAAAAATTATCGGTAAAGTTCAGGAAATTATCTTTGATGAAGATAGCTTTGAAATTACAGATTTGGTAATTAAAAAAATAGGAATTTCCGAACAACTTCGTGATAGTGAAAATGTTATTCCTGTAGAATTGGTAAAAACTGTCGGCGATAAAGTTTTACTTAAAAGTGATGATGATATATAATGACATCTAAAGAACATTTAATCCAACTATTAAAAGAAAATGAAGTTTTTCTTAAAGGGGATTTTACATTATCTTCAGGTAAAAAAAGTGATTACTATATTAATATGAAAAAAGCTATTACGGAGCCTGAAATATTATCAACAATTGCTAAATTAATTACAGAATTGATTGCAGAAGATAATGTTGATAAAGTTGCCGGCCCTGCTTTAGGTGCAGTTCCAATCGCAACCGCTGTATCTCTTGAAAGTAAAATTCCATTATTAATGATTAGAAAAGAAAAGAAAGGTTATGGTACCTCTAAATTAATTGAAGGGGAGTTAAACTCTGGCGATAATGTCATTGTTGTTGAAGATGTAACAACAACTGGAGGATCTCTGCTTAAAGCTATTAAAGCCATTCGTGAAAATGGCGGTAATGTAACAAGGGCTTTTGTTGTTGTGGACAGACAAGAAGGTGCTGGTGAAGCATTTGAAAAAGAAGGTATTGTCTTAGAACCTTTAATTAAAGTGGATGAGTTCTAATGATTGAAATATTTACAAAAGAGTATATAAAAGGATATTTTTCCAGAAATAAAAAAGTGATACTAATTGCTTTGGCAATTTTTCTAGTATTTTTTGTCATTGGTATTATTGTGGGTAATATTCAGGCTGGAGATAATTATGGCCTAATTACTAAAGAAATGAGTAAAAGTAATGTGGCAATCCCTTTTTCTGAAGTTAGTGGTGGTGCTATAGGATTATTCATCCATAATTTGTCAGTTGATTTAATGATTTTTATTGGTGGATGTTTATTTTCAATAATTTCAGTGTTGCTAATAATTTTTAATGCTGTAACTATTGGTATACCATTCGGTGGTGATTTTTATTTTGCTTTCCTGTCAATCATTCCTCATTTCATCTTTGAATATTTGGGAGGAAGTGTTTTTACATTAACTGGTGCATTTTTAATTACAAAACTGGAAATTGATATTATTAAAAAAAGAAGTTTCAGGGAAGCTGTTTCGGATTCTTATATTCTAAAAGACATTCTTTTTTCACTGATATTGACAGTGATTTTTTTATTTATTGCAGCAGTTATCGAAGCATATGTTACTCCAGGTATTGTAATTGCGGCATTCAGCAAATGATTAATAATAAAAAAATGATGGATGTTGAATCCATCTAAAATTATTTTATTTTTTTGCATGATGAACGATATGAGGTAGTTCATCAATAATTATTTTTAAAGCTGTTTTAACTGCGTTAGGTGATCCGGGCATGGAAAATATGCAACATTTTTTATAAACACCTGCAGTTGCACGAGAAAGCAGTGCTCCTGAACCAATTTCGATATATGATTGATTTCTAAATATTTCACCAAATCCATCAATTTTTTTGTCGAATAACTCTTCAACGGTTTCCACAGTAATATCTCTATCACTAAGGCCAGTTCCTCCATTAGTTAATATGACATCAATGCCTTCATCAGCCATTTCTTCAATGGCATTTAAAAGATCATCTTTTTCGTCTTTGATGATGCATCTAGATTTTAATATATATCTTTTTTCAATTTCTTTTTCTATATAATCTCCGGATAAATCTTCCTTTTTGCTTCTGCTATCACTTAATGTGATGATGGCGCAAGATATATCTGAAGATGATTCGTCTTGATGTTCTTTTGTTGTTTTACTTCCCATTCAATCACCTGAATTTTTATCTTATAATAGTTTATATTTAATTGATATTTAAATTAACTCTTTAATTCGATAAAATTCCTCCTTTTCATTTAGCAGTGATTGGGTTGCAGAATAACAGGCACCATATTTTACCCCGTTTTTTTCGACAATTTTGTATTTTAACATTATCTGAAAATGACGATATGCTGTGTTGTAACTAATATTTAGTATATTAGACATTTGATTGGGATTATATGGCCTTTCCAGTATTTGCTCTATTATTCTGGCTGATGTTTTTCCACCTTTTCTCTGTAAGAGAATTATTTCCAATGCTATTACTGTATTATTCTTTTCTCTCATTATTATCACTTCTCATATAATCTTTGAAAAGTTCCTTACTCCACTTTATTGCACTTTTATCTGTGGCTATGATAATTTGTGAGTCATCATAGTGGTTATCTTTAAAAAATAATGTCAGTGCCATAAAATCTGTGGAGTAAGTTAAAAATATTTTTAGATTTTTTTCTGTTTCAAATATTCTTACATTTTCATTCTCAATCAAAGATTTTTTCAGATATCTGCTTTGTTTCATGGTTTGCAGTATTTTAGAATTGATTAATATTGTCAATTGTGTCATTTCATTGTTTTTTAATTGTTTTATTAAATATTTGAAATGATTTTCTGAATATATTGGTAGTATTATTGTTAATTCATTTGACGATGATATTAACTCAACGTATTTGTTGAAAGCATTTGATAAATCACTTGTCGTTGATGAAATGAACTGAGCATCCTTTAAAAGATATAACTTGTTTAAAAAATTTTCTGGAATTCCACTTAAATCGTGGTTATTCCAGAAAAGTTTATTTTTTTCAATCGAATGCCAGTTTTCAATCAATTTAATTATATTTGTCGCAAGCAGATATCCGTTTGATGTTAATTCATAATATTTTCTATCTTTTTTGATTAAATTATTTTCTTCAAGTTCTTTTAAACCATGCAATATGGTTGCTGAAGGCTTTTGCAATTCATTTCTGATTTCATTAAGGTTTTTTTTATCATTATATAATACCACTAAGATTAATGTTCGCATTGATGATGTTAATAGGTATTTAACATTTTTGAATTCCTGTGTATTGTTATTTTTAGCAGCATTCTCGCTCATTTAAATCACTTTCATTTTCATCGTTTCAAATAAGTCATTTGCCCATTTAACTGATTCAGGAGTATTTGAATTTAGAATTCTATTTTGATCGTAACTTCCGTCAGTCTTAAATAATCCCAAATTCATTGATTCATCGCAGATTAACAGGTATATATCTAATTTTTCTTTTAGGATATGAATTTTTAAAGAAGAGTTTTTTATGCATCTGTTCTTTAAATCCTTATCTATCTGGGATATTAATCCTTTATAAATATCCTTTCCCATTATCAATTCAATTTTTCCATCATTTTTCATTATATTTTCAATCAATTTCGGATAATCCGGATGTATGTATGGCAGAATTCCTCTGATATTTTTGGAATTTTCCAGCTGTTTCCTGATATTGTTGTGAGTTTTATAAATATCAATGGGGTCAGTTTCTATCAATTTTGATTCATATAACTCAGTAATATTTTTAATCAGCTCAGTATTGATGTTATTTATGTCATGCTTATACCAAAGAAACTCTGTTTTCTTTAGTAACGTGGTTTTTGTACTCCAATTTGTTCATATTGTTTGAAACGGAGGAGTATGCAATATTTGTCTTATTTACAATGTCTTTAATTGTTTGAGGTTCATCATTCAGTTCCGTTAGTATTTTTAATCTTATTTCTGATTTGACAATAAATAACATGTCCTTTTCGATATAATTTTTCCCTAAAATCATTTTATCACAGCATTAACTTTTTTCTTTTTTTAGATTATTATTCATGTTCTTTGGAAATATGTTCCTACTATTACATTTTTTCCATCAAATTAATATAAATATATGAAAATTTGGTGAATATTCTATGAATATTCCCGGAATATTGGGTGAATATTCTATGAATATTCCCGGAATATTGGGTGAAAATCTTATATGAAAATTAATTTAGTAATGATTTAAATGATTTTACATTAAAATTTGATTTAAAGTAAAAATAAATTTTTATTTTAAAATTTGCCATTTATAATGGGATTGTTATGGGTAAAGTATTTTTTTATGAATTATTGGCAAGTTTTGCTTCTTTTGTGTAAAAATTTGGTAATGATATTTTTTTCTTAACTATTTCTCTGTTTATGGTGGTTAATGATGAATTTCTTTTGAATATTATTTATATTAATATTTAAATGGACAAAATATTATTCTTTTATTTCCTAACAAATTTTGATTTATTTTTTGATTTAAATAAATAATATTTATTAATAATTTCTTTTAACAACAGATATATAAATATCAGTTTATATAATCAATATTGAGGATTGAATATTTTTAAACAATAAAAACTCTATTGTGGTTGTTTGTTTGGAATATAATGTAATTCTTAAAAAATTTTTATTATGATAAATATGGGATGAAGAATTATGAAATACAAGAAAAGCTTAATCATATTTGCACTGATCATCTTCATATTTGGTATTGCAAGTGTATGTGCAAGTGATGCCAATACTGTGGTCGCAAGTGTTGATGGACAGGCATCCGGATTTATGATTATTAATGAAATCGGATCAAATAATGTTGCATCGGATGATTCTCAAATTTTGGGATTATCAAACAGC
This sequence comes from uncultured Methanobrevibacter sp., assembly GCA_900317865.1. GTDB lineage: Archaea > Methanobacteriota > Methanobacteria > Methanobacteriales > Methanobacteriaceae > Methanocatella. The sequence goes on from ONIK01000012.1 coordinate 56,391, forward strand.
AACGAAATACTTAAAGAACCTACAACAGTTACAAATCACACTTTCGATGCTATTGAAAGTGCAATTAACGAGGGTTATGATACTATCTATCTTGAACCGGGCATATACACGGGAAATGATTTGGTAGGAATTATTGAAAAGGAAAATATTAATATTATCGGAAATTCTACAATACTTGATGCACAGGGACAGACTGGAATACTTCTAATTTCGGACTCAAGAGATGTAATAATACGAGATATTACATTCGTAAACGGTAACTATGAGAGCGGTGGGGCAATATTGGCTAGCTATTGTGCAAACGTGCAAATCATCGACTGCACATTCATAAACAACACGGCATCCCGGGCGGGTGGAGCAATATCATCTGCTTTTGCTAATGTACAAGTCATCAACTCCTCCTTCACAAACAACAATGCAGATAGTTATGGTGGAGCAATATACTGGGCTTCGTGGGATATGAAAATCGAAGGGAGCATTTTTACAAACAACACTGCAGAAGGTAATTCTATAATATGCGGACAGTTGGGTTCCGGGCAAATCACAACCAGTATTTTTACAAATAACCATGCTGATGTTGTAATAGATACTGATAACCACTTAAAAGTCAACAATAATATTTTCCTAAACAACAACGGAACTTCCATAAATTTTGACATGGATGATTGTAATGGGGACTACAATTGGTTTGGACACAATCAAAGCAACTATAAAGACAATCCGGGAATAAAATTCTGCAGCAAATGGCTATTTTTAAATGGAACAGCAAATCCTGATATAATGTCTGTGGCAGACACATCAAACATAACTTTTACAATATGGTCCTATGATCCTGACAATAACAATTCAGGCGAATATGACAAAAATCTCTTAAAACCTGTTGACCTGACAATCACTGCAACAAATGGTGATGTAAGTAGTAATACTGCCAAATTTGGAGATACTATTACGTACACGGCAACTAAGGGTGGAACTGCTGGTGTGACCGCATCAATAGAAGAAAATGTCGTTGACACAATTCCATTAAATATCAATAAGGAAAATCCGAACCTTTCAGTTGTTGATGAAGAGGTGCCATATGCAGAAAATACGGCCCTTACACTCAATTACAGTTCTGCTGCAACCGGAAAAGTAAACATAACACTTAACGGTAAAAAACACAACGAAATATTTACTGATTTGGATTTGAATTCCACAATAAACCTTGAAGGCATTCTTCCTGATGAGTATGATGTAATGGTAATATATTCTGGTGACGATTCATTTTTAAATGCTACTGCATCCGGAAGGTTGACTGTAGCGAAACTTGATTCAAACATTACTGTGCAGTCATATGACATAAATGTCACTGACGGTGATGGTCTAATGTTTAAGGTAACACTGCCTAAAAATGCAACTGGAAACATGACACTAAGCAATGGCAAAATAATAGATGTTTCCAAAGAAGGTAAAAAAGGTAAAAAAGTACTAACTGTTGAAATAAGAAATGATGAATACTCTGTTGGAGAATATGAATGGACATTCAACTATCTGGGGGATGACATCTACAAAAACTCAACAGACCAGGCAACATCAAACATCCTAATCATACAGACAAAAATTATTCCAGAAAATAAAACAATTGAAATGATTTTCGATGACAAATCCAAAATCAACTATACAACAGAACCCGACGACCTAAAAGAAATTACATTTGAAAGCACTAACACAAGCGTAGTTACAGTCAATTCCAAAGGAATCATTAAAGCGGTTGGTGCCGGAAAAGCTCAAATTATAATTTTATTCAAAGGTGATGAAAATTATACTGCTTGTGATGCTACTGTTGCAGTTACTGTTAAAAAGATACCTGCAGTCATTAAACCTGGTGCGGTTAGTTATGTTGTTTATATAGATGATACTCGAGATAACCTTGCTGTGCTTCAGGATGAGGATGGAAATAATGTCACTGATGAGTACACCTTAACTTACACTTCAGGCAATGAATCAGTTGTTAAAATTGTAGATGATTCATTTGTTGCTGTTGGTGCGGGTACGACGACCATTACAGTTTCATTTAATGGTAATGATAAGTATGAAGCTGCTGATATTGTCATATTCAATGTAGGTGTATTTAAAATACCTACTGAAATTCTAATTCAGAATAATACTTTGGATATGGAAGTTGGTGATGTTGCTGACCCTGTTGTTAGCCTGATGCCTTCCGATGCAGGTAATTTAACTTTCATTTCTCATTTTTCAGGGATTGTTTCTGTAGATAATAAAGGTATTGTTACTGCTGTCGGTGAAGGTAGTTCTTTCATCACTGTAAGATTTGATGGTAATGACAAATATGTATCATCTAGTGCTACCATATCAGTAACTGTATCTAAAGTTGCATTCGACCCTGAAATCACTGTGAATGATACAAATGTTGCTGTCAGTGTTCCTGAAAATGCTACTGGTGGGATGACTTTGGCTATTGGTAATGAAACTTTTGTTGCATATATCAAAGACAGTATTGCAAGCTTTGATTTAAGTGATGTTCCTCCAGGTGATTACAACACAACCATAACTTATTATGGTGATGAAAAATATGCTAGATTTGAAGTTGTTTATCCAATTTCCATTGAAAACAAATCCATATTGAGTGTTGATGACTTAATTAAGTATTATGGTGGTCCGGAAAGATTTGTTGTAAATATTACTGACCGTAAATTCAATCCTATTGCAAATGCTAATGTGATCATTTATATTAATGATCAAAACTATACTAGGGTAACTGATGATAAAGGTCAGGCATCTATGGCTATTAACTTGAATGCTGGTGAGTATCCTACTGTTGTCACTTACAACGGCACTTCTGTTGATGCAACTGTTACTGTTTTATCTACTGTTAATGGTACTGATATTGTGAAAATGCATAGAAACGAAACTCAGTACTTTGCTACATTCCGTGACTGTGAAGGTAATTACCTTAAAGATGGTGAAGCTGTTTGGTTTAACATTAATGGTGTAATTTATGAACGTAAGGTTTCCGGTGATAAAGGTTTAGCAAGATTAAATATTAACTTGAACCCAGGTCAATATGTGATTACCGCAATGAATTTAGTTACTAAGGATATGTCTTCTAATAAAGTCATTGTATTATCCAGAATTGTTGAAAATACAGATCTTACTAAATACTATAGAAATGCATCCCAATACACTGTTAAAATTTTGGGTTATGATGGTAAACCTGTCGGTGCTGGCGAAACTGTCAGGTTCAACATCAATGGTGTCTTCTACGAAAGACAAACCAATGGGTCAGGTATTGCTAAGTTAAACATTAACTTGCAGCCTCGTAATTACATAATAACTGCTGAATACCAAGGAGCCATGGAGTCCAATAATATCATAGTATTGCCTATATTAAATGCTACTGATATTACAATGAAATATCGTGACGGAACTCAATTTAAGGTAACTTTGGTTGACGGTCATGGTAAACCTTATGCCGGTGAAACTGTATCATTTAATGTCAATGGTATATTCTACAACAAGGTAACCGACAGTTCAGGTATTGCAAAACTAAACATTAATTTGATGCCTGGTGAATACATTATAACATCAAGTTATGGCGGAACAAGCATTGCAAACAAAATTACAATAAAAAGTTGAGATTAACTTCTCAACACTTTTTTTCTTTAAATTCTCTATTATTTTGATAGTTGCATTATCAAACATGTTTATTTTGAATTTTTCTATGAAATGATTATTCAGTTTAGGAATTTATAAATATCTTTGTCGTCGAATAAAATCACATATTTTATTAATATCTTTTACACAAAATATTAATTATATAACTAATTTATATGGGGGAAATTATTTTGTTAAAAAAACGATATTTATTTATTATGTCTTTGGCAATATTTTTGTTTTCTCTAAATTGTATATATGCAAATGATAATGCCACAGATATTTTAACTGCTGAGGATAATGGTGAAAATACATTGTCTATGGATTGTAATGTAGACAATGAGCTTTTAAATTATGAATATAGTATTCGGACTCATGATGTAAGAAAAATTGTAGGAAATGGTACTCAGTATGAGGCAATATTATATGATAATGACAATATGCCATTAAAGAATACTAAAATTCCTTTAGAAATCAATGGTGTTGAATATCATCGCTATACTGATAATAAAGGTTTAGTTAAAATGAATATTAATTTAATGCCTGGTGAATACTCATTAAAAATAACTAATCCTGTAACGTCCGAATGGGAAATCTCGGATATTACGGTTCTTCCTAATCTTATCAATAATCATGACTTGACGAAATATTGTCGCGGAGCTAATCAATATTATATAACTGCTTTAAACGACCAAGGTAATGTAGTGTCTGGTCAGGAAGTTATATTTAACATACATGGGGTATTTTATACTCGTATAAGTGATGAAAACGGTAGGGTTAAGCTAAATATTAATTTGGGTCCTGGTGAATATATCATAACTGCGATATATGGAATCTACAAAGTATCAAATAAGATAACTGTATTTGAAAGGATTGGGTCTACATCTTCAAATTATTTCAAATACTATGAAACGGGAAGAGTTTTTATAGTTAATGTGTTGGATGATAATGGTTATTTATCCAGTCAAAATGAGAATGTTTATATTAATATTAATGGAGTAATCTATACTCGAAGCTTGACTAATAATGGTGTAGCAAAATTAAATATTAATTTAAATCCTGGATCTTACATTGCAACGGTTGATTATAAAGGACATATGAAATCATTTAATGTTGTTGTTGAAGAAAATCCGTATGATGCCAATAGGCCATCTTATGATGATATGAGGTATAAAAAATCCACTTTTGATCCTACAAATCCTGCATATTATAGGGGACCATATCATATTGATGAAGTCATAAATGGATGGAATCCAAGTGAACATGAAGTATCACGTAATTATCTTCCTAATGGTGATATTGAAGTATTTTATGATGATGACTATTTCAGAATCGCCGATTCAATGGGTTATGTAATAACATATGGGTTTGGAAGATAATTTTTCTTGATAATGTAAATTAAGTTTTTTTTGCTTAAATCAGAAGTTACTATAAAAAGTTGAGATTATCTTCTCAACATTTCTTTCTTTTAAATTGAAATAACCTTTCATTAAATTACTAGTTTTCTTAAAACGTTATCTTTTCTTTACTAATTTCTTTTCTTATTTTATATGTTGGTTATAAATAAAGTAACTTTTGGAAGAATATGTACATCTACATAAAAAAATTATGTGGATGGTTCTGATTATAATATGGTTTAACCAATTTTCAAAAAATATTATAAACTGTTAAGTTAAAGGTATATTCATGGAAATTTATTATGTTTTAGATGCTTCAGCATTCATTAATGGTTTTAAACCAGTATCAAAAAATAATTTCACTGTTCCCGAAATCACTGCTGAAATTAAGGACTTTGAATCAAGATTGCTTTATGATAGTGCAGTTGATGATGGCATATTGATAGTGCAGGATGTTACAAAGGATTATATTGATAAAACGGATGAAATCATTTCCGAGTCCGGAGACATTTTAAGGCTTTCAGTTCCGGATAAAAAGATAATAGCTTTGGCATTGATGCTGATGGATGAGGGTAAATCTGTAAAAGTTATCAGTGATGATTATACGATTCAAAATACTTTAAAAATAATGAATATTCCTTATTCAGGAATTATAACTGAAGGAATTAAAGAAATATATAATTGGAAAAAGGTCTGTCAGGGATGTAAAAAAGAATTTGATGAGGATTATCCTTTTGACGATTGTGATGTTTGTGGATCTAAAATATTTAAAAAGAGAATTAAGGTGACTAAATGAAAATTGGTGTAGTTGTCCACGGTCCCAATATTATTGATTCGGGTTATGCATTAAAATTAATTGACTTGATAAGTGAATATGGGGACGTTTCTGCAAGGCTTGGCGGGACAATGGGTCGTACTGCAGTTATTGATTCATCTCTGGAGGATGTTATTGACATTTCAAAAAAGCTTGTTCCAAGTGATTCCTTAAAAATTTTCCATGATGATGGCGCAGATATCATATTCCTTTTAAATTATGGTAAATCTTTCACTACTGGTCAGGTTTTTGGCTATAAGGTATATAATCACTATAAAAATAAGATTAATGAAAACAATATTCCGATTATTCAGATTGAAAGGCCTGGTGAAGAGGATGGCAGCATCATTAACTGGGCAGTTAAAAGCGATTTGGCTGAGGAATTTGCTAATAAACTAAATTTAAACATCGTAATGCCTGAAGAAATCTATGAAACCCACATTAAAGATGATGAAAAAAGCAGGCAAAGGCGTACTATTCATGGAGTCAGTCCTGGTGAAAACATTATGGTCAATGGTGTTGTAATTGGAAAATCAACATCAGATAAACTTGTACTGGTTTCAAAGGACAATCGGATAGTAGATATTGTTGGCGGCAGGATAAAGGAACATGGTGTTGAAAAACTTGGCAGTATTGATTTAAAAACTGCTATAGTAAAAACAGGACTTTTAAGAAAAGCAAAAGTGACTCCAAGGGTTTTGGACAGTGATGTTTCAAAGGATTTTAAAATAGCATTTCTTGATCATGCTGGTGAGGATGTTTATCAGTTCAGAGATTCTTCCGTGGTAATTACAATTGGTGATGATACTACATTAATCGCTTCAGATATTTTATACCGTTTTAACATTCCAATTATTGGTATTACGGATGGGGATTTGGATAAAGTCGTTGAAGACGGATTCAAATCTAAAAATTCCATAATTTTTGAAGTTGAAAGTGGAAACGATGATATTATTGGGGGAGAAATTCATAAAGTAATTTTCAACAATAAAAAGGAATTAATTAACCCAAATGAATTTAAATCTATCAGTGATTTGGAAAATCAAATTATTGAAATAATAAATAATAGAAATATCAAATATAAAATTAATAAAATTTAAGGAAGTGGGGCTTATTTTAGACTTTAAAAAACTCATGAAAGAAGTACAGGAATTTGAAGGGGTTTCACGTAAAAGTTCAATAGACAATGTAATTAACCTTTTAAGTGAAGCGTATAATGTTTCTGGTGATGTCATCATTGATATTGGAGATGATGCATCTGCTGTTGATATTGGAAACAATCAGGTTGTTTTAATTGCTGCTGATGGAATATGGGGACAAATAATGAATGTCAATCCATATTGGGCAGGTTATTGTTCAGTTCTTGTCAATGTCAATGATATTGCTGCAATGGGAGGAAAACCTTTGGCTATGGTTAATATAATGTCCATTAATCATGATGAGATTTATGAAGAATTGTTGACTGGAATTAAAGATGGATGTTTAAAGTTCGGTGTACCTATGGTTGGAGGACACCTGCACCCTGATGGGGATTGTGATTCAGTTGGCGTAGCTATTGTTGGAATTGCACAAAAAGATAAGTTAATTACCAGTTTTGATGCAAAAACTGGAGATAAAGTTATTGTAGCTATTGATCTGGACGGTAAACCTCATGAAATGTTTAGCCTAAACTGGGATACCACTTATGATAAGGATTCTAAACTGGTTCGGGACCAGATTACTGCAGTCCAGTATTTGGCAGAACATGACTATATTAAAGCAGGTAAGGATATTTCAAATCCTGGAATTTTGGGAAC
>ONIK01000061.1 GCA_900317865.1 uncultured Methanobrevibacter sp.
TGACACATCAAGCCAAGGAGATATTAAAATTAAGTTTTCAGGTTGAGGCAAATCAATAACAGCCAAATGTTCAGCAAATGCTGCAGACAATCCTCCTCCAGCAGAATCTCCCATGATTATGATGGGCTTATTTATTTCAAGCAAATATCTATATAGCTTTTCAACGATTTCGTAGGTTTCTTCATATGTATGGTTTGGAGCAAGCGGATATATTGGAGCAAATACAGATGCATTAACCTTTTTTGCAAGTTTATCACAGAAATTAATGTGAACAGGCCTAATCTCGTTAACATATATTCCTCCATGAAGATATATGACCAGACGTTCACTGTCTCCAACCTCATTAAATATTACCATCTGACATCCAAACATGTCCCTTGTTTCAACTTTAGTGTGATATATCCCTTTTGGTATTTTATAAGGTTCATCTTCTTCAAGAGAACGCTCCTGCATATGTTCATCAGCTTTATCGGCATCGTCAACATATTCACGATGCTTTTTATCCAGTGCAGTTTCCACAATCTTTGACATTCTTGACATTTTTTACACCACAAATAATTTTAAATAAATTTAGTCTCTTTTCTTTTCAAACCATGCTTCAGACCTTGTACGAGCATTTTCACGTATGTTTAAGTAGAAGAATGAATAATCACATCCATGATAACTTTCTGGTCCAAAAACATGTTCTATAGCTTCAAGTCCCAGAAGTTTTGATATTGCATATTGTTTAAATTCAGAATTCATAACCATAACTGAACCTCTTTCAAGGTCGATTACAGCATCTGCTTTTATTGGTAATTCATCCATTCCATCGTCTGCCAAATGTGGCACGAAAGTTCCAAGATTTAACTCTGCATCTGCAGGTGTTTCATCAACACGCCAATTAAGCGGATTTATTGAAATTGCACCTGGAGAAATAACAAGTGATTCCTTGCCTTTGTTTGCCGGCCCTTCAGTATTCCATGAAACAACAACGCCCAAATCATCGGCAGTTTGCGCTGCTTTGATGTGAGGATTTTCCTCCAGATATTTCTTGGTTAAAGAGTCACCAATACAATATGCAGCAATCATGTTTTCATAGTACTCCGGATGCTCTTTCATGTATTCAGACAAAACCATGTAGCATAGTCTTGATCCCTGCGAATGCCCTGCAAAGAAATATGGCCGTCCATCATTCAAGTTTTCAAAATAATAATCCAAAGCAGCATAGACATCTGTTCTTGGTTCGGCCCATTCTGCATTACCCACTTCCTCAAAACTCATCATTGGAAGTTTCAATGCATTCACCTGCCTCCAGTATGGAGCAAAAATATTTGCAACACCTTCAAATGCAGTGGCTTCGTGAGCGAAATTACGTTTTGCCCCTTCCACCATAGATGAATTATCAATGTCACAGATGATATCCGCTTCTGGGTCATTACAGCTTGAAGGATAAAGAAATATCAAATCTACCGGTTTATCTGGAGTTTCCGGTAGTGCAAGCCAATGTTTATTTTCAGAATAATCTGGTGCTGTTCCGACAAATGGTTTTTCAAACATTATTTTCCTCCTAATTTATATATTGAATGGTCTGAAGTGATACAGTTTAAAATTAAAGTAACTGTAATGTTACAAAAATTAGATACTACTGATATTATTCATCACCATGTTTTCGCCTAATTTTTCTTTCTAAAGTACCAATCATATAGTCAGTTTTTTCTTTAAGACCAGTAATGTTTTCTTCAAACATAGCTAATTCAAGTATATCTTCCAAATCGACCTGAAGTTTTGAAATCATTTCATTTAGCTATTTGTATTCTTATAGGTCCTTAAGAAAATTTTTCCCAATGATTTAGTATGATAAAAAATTTTACTCCAACTCTTTATTAAATTTAACTATTTTTAAACAGGAATACAAATTCAATACCAACTTTCATCTAAAAATTTCAAATCAACAAAGTTTTTGAAATATTCCTAAAAAAAGTTCTTACAGTAACTAATTAAAAATTATTAAAATTAAATTTAAAAAAATAATAAAGTTTAATTAAAGAAAAATATTCTCTTAAAACTGTTTTTAAAAGAAAAATTAAAAAAATAAGCACCACATAAAAAATTAAAAAATAGAAATAAAAATATAAAAAACATCAATAATTCATTACTGGAAAAAAATCTGATTTACAGTAACTAATAAAAAATTGGCTAAATTAAAAAAAAATTAATAAAAGAGAATAATATTAAAACATCTCTTGAATAATATCTCCATCAGAAATAATTCCAACCAATTTATCGCCTTCAACAATAGGCAGTTGATTTAAAATTCCAGAACCGGGAATAGCCCCTTTCATTACTTTAATAGCAGTTTCCAAGCTATCTTCCGGAGATATTGTAATAACATCTTTAACCATAATTTCTTCCACTTTAGTTCCTAATTCATATTTATCCAATATCAAATTATGGCCAACATCTGTTGCAGTAATAATACCTACTAATTTATCATCCACAACAACAGGCAGAGAACTTATTTTATGTTCCATTAACTTTTCAAATGCATATACAACATCAATATCCGGAGTGGTTGTAATAACATCACTGGTCATTATTTCAGATACCTTACTTGCTGTCATTTATTCACCTCCAAATTTTTCAATAATTTCATTTACCATCAAATCAATCGTATTTCTAAAATCTACATTATTAATAACAGGAGTTTCATGAATATTAGCCTGATCAATTAAAAAATCCTGTGTTTTCCTGATAGCATTAAAATTTTCCATATAATGCTCAAGAGACCTTTTCACCCAAGGTTGTCTGCAACGAGTGTAAAACCTTTGTTTATGGGTTTCCTCATCTTCAACTACTAATGTAAACATGATTGCATTACTTTTATTAATTAAATCCTCACGTATGAATCCTGGAACTATATGGACCCCTTCTATAATAACACTAATACCTTCTTTTATGGATCTTTCAATAATAGCTTCAATACCAACATTAACAACATCAACATGACTGATAAAACCTTCAATTACTGCATCAACACGAATTGCTGGAGTTCTGATACTTTCATATGCATCAAAGCTGGATTTATGAATAACTGGATTTAATTCTTTGGAAATGATTTTACGCATTACTTCACGTATCATATCTGTACTTATAATATTTTTCAAACCTAAATGATTAGCAAGTTCAAAAGCCATTGAAGAAGTTCCAACACCAGAAGAACCCCCAATCAATATAATTAACGGTTCTTTAGACTTCCTAACACCCCTCCATCTTTTATATTTAACAGAAATGGAAGGATCCATCTCATTTAAATGTTTTGCTACAAAATCTGCTAATTCATTAACTGTTATTTCGACAACATTTTTTTCAATAAGCTTATTTTCAATATCATTGGCAATTTCATATGATTCATCTAAACTTAGATTTGAAACTCTTAATGAACGGGCTAAAACCCCTTTTGAAAAAGGTTCTTTATATGAATTGCCCTCAACATTTCCAACAACCCAAATCATAATATCCCATAATTATTTATTCGTTAAAAAAATATTTTAAAATAATAATAAATAAAATTTGTTATTTAATTTTTTAAAAAAAGAGAAAAAGATTATTCATTTAATTGAATAATACTAATATCATAAGTTGACCCGTCAGTAATATCGATTAAAACTGCACCATTATCTTTTAACATACCAGGATTTGCGACATCAGTAGTTTTACCAATTTTACTAAGGGATTTTGCTTCATGAATGTGTCCACAGATATTAATTTCAGGTTCAAATTCATGAATTGATTTTAAAATTCCTGAACTTCCAACATGGTCTCCGCCTGCAGTCAAATCAGCATCTGTATTGAAAGGCGGAGCATGAGTAACAAGAATTCTTACTTTAGGAACATCCTTATTGTAAACATAATCATAGTTGGCCATTAATTCAAAAACATCACCATATATTTTTAAATCATCGATTTCACCAGGAGTATTGAATGGTGTAGGGTTGGATCCACCATACCCAAATAAAATAGCATCTCCATAACCAATAATTTCATTATGTAAACAAAATGCACCAGATTCGCCGATAGCATTACAAATTCCTGCAGGGTCACAATTTCCCGGAATTGCAATTACATCACAATCATATTCAAATATTTTGCCAATGAATTCGCCAACAAATTCCAAAGGACCGAAATTTGTAATATCACCAGTTATTATAACTAAATCAATATCATTATTATCTAAATATTTATATAAATTTTCGTTATCTTCACCATGAACATCACTAATAGCTAAAATTTTCATATTATCTACCCCTATTCTTCTAAAAAGAAAGAACCCATTTCTTTTAAACCAATTTGCAAATCAGGTTTATCTCCATGAAGTGCAACAGTAACATCATCATCAAATTCAATTATAAGACCATGCCATTCGGCAATTTCCTGAACTCTTTCTTCTGCTAATGGAACTTTTAAATTTATTCTCCCAGTTGTTAATCCTGGAGGAGTATTTGGCAAGAATGTTGAACGGGATTTTGGAAATTCAAACATTTCTTCACCCTTCATGGCTCTTTTAAATAAATCAAGCCAAAATTCAGTGTATTCTTCCCCTTCTTCTTCCGCAATTGTTAATATTGTTCCTTGTATAGTACTTAAAGACATCTCTGCTTTTGCAAAACCATTGATTAAATCTGGATGGGATGGATCTTTTTTATATGAACTAATAGATGATCTGATTATTCCCATCTCCGGGTTAATTCCTGGAGGAATTTCATATCCTTTTTTACTTAAATCTGTAATTAAATTATAAAGAACTAACCAATTTTGTTCAGACGGTAAACTCATAAGTGTCCACCTATAATCTTTAAAGTAGTGTGGTTGATTTTAGCATCAGCTTCTTTTAATTCTTTTTCGATTTCTCTAGTATTTTTATATGAATCTAAGAATAATACATGATGAGTTGAAGTACCTGCAATGTTCAAAATAGCCAATTCATCATCAGGTTTGAGTTCTCTTTTATCAATTGTTGCTTTAAATTGAACATAAGGCTCATATTCTTCTGGAAGGTCTTCATATCTAAATATTCCATCTAAAGTTGCTACAAACATATTATTACCTCAATATTTATATAACATTTAAATTTTTTAAATTTATTATATATAAAATTAATTGAAAATTATTCGTATACAATCAAACAAAATAAAATTTTAAAAAAAAATTGTTACATTTGATGTAACAATTAATCCGAAATGTGTTTTCAATGCCTAAAAAATAAAAAAAGAATAAGGAATTAATCCTTAAACTTATTTAGCATTTTCACCTAAAGCTTTAGCTAAAGCAGGTGCAGCATCGATTTTTTGTGCGGTTAAAGTTAATTCTTCAGCACTTAATCCCATAGCTAATCCGTATAATTGAGCTAAGTGGAATACAGGGATTGCGAAGTCAGTTCCGTATCTTTCGTTAACTTCAAGTTGACCTTGGTCAAATTGCATGTGACAGAACGGACATACATTGACAATAGCATCTACGCCAGCTTCGGACATATGGTCAAGTTTTTCTTTAGTGTAACTTGCAGTAACATCTAAATCTCTGGATCTTACTCCACCACCAGCACCACAGCACATCATTTTGTCTTTGTAGTCAATGGATTTTGCACCAGTGATTTCTACAAGGTCATCTAAAATAGCTGGGTTTTCAGCTTGATCTTCAATACCGATTTCATCAGTAGGTTTTAAGAAGTGGCATCCGTAGTGAACAGCAACATTTAAATCTAAAGGTTTTTCAATGAGGGATGCTAATTTTTCGTATCCAACATCGTCTCTTAAGATTTGTGCTAAGTGTTTAACGTTAGTAGTTCCTTTGAATTCTTTACCAATTTCTGCTAAGTTTGCGTTAATTTTAGCTCTTTTTTCTTCGTTATCTTTTAACATGTGGTTAGCTTCAAATAATGAACCGAAACATCCGTTACATTCGGTCATGATATCAGCACCCATGTCTTCTGCAAGAGTTAAGTTACGTGCAGCGATAGTAGCCCAGGTTTCTTCATCAAAAGAACCGAATACACCAGGAGCAGGACAACAGGAAGCTCCTTCCATATCTTTTAATTCAATATCTAATGCGTCAAATAATATACGGGTTGCTTTTTCAATACCAGGATAACGGTTAGGCATGATACAACCTAAGAAATATGCGATTTCCATACTAAAACTCTCCTAAATTAAATTATTCTTTTAATCCGCCGGTTGCTTCATCGTAACCGATTAATTCATCAAATGCGGTAATTTTACATAATTTTTGTACTTCTTCTAACGCTTCTGGGAATGCGTGAGTAGTTGCAGGTACTTCAGAAAGACCAATTTGGGTTCTTAATGCTTTAGCAGCATCGTTAATTGGTACGCCGTGACCTGTGTTCATTACAAATACACCAGTCATTTTGTGTGGTTTTGCCATGTATCCAGCGTGAGCAGCAACATTACGTGCTTTTTTGATAATTTCCACAATTTTTACGCTTCTAGGACATCTTTCTTGGCAAGTGTAACAGGTAGTACACATCCATAATGCATCATCAGTGATTACTTCTTCTTTTAATCCGAGTAAACATTTTCTGACAATTTGTCTTACTTTATAAGGAGTTCTTCTTCCTGAAGGACATCCTCCACCACAAGTACCACATTGGAAACAGTGTTTAACAGTTTCAATTCCTGCATCAATAAACTCAGCAGTGAATTCTGGGTCACGATTTGCATCTGTTAATAATTCTTTATCAGTCAATAAAGTCATATTATCTCTCTTTTTATCTTTTTGATCTTTTTCTTCGTCGTCAGCTTTCTCAGCTGATTCGACTTCATCATCAGTGTCAATATCTTCCTCTTCTGAAGAAGTATTTTCTTCAACATCTAAAGATTCTTCCGCAGGAGCCTCTTCTACCTCAGGAATTTCTTCATCATTAGAAGATTTGTCTTCTTCTATTGCAGGAAGATTATCTTCAACACTTTCTTCCTCAATTGTATGAACATCTTTTTTGAATTTTAATTCTATAGTTCCGCTTTCTGAATCTCTTGAAAAACTGGCTTCACGTGATACCGTTATTTTAGTTCCAGAAACTATCGGATCATTAAAATCTGAAGATGTATCATCGACACTTTTAGAAATTTTTTCTTCAGTGCCTTTTTCTATTATATCCTTTTCTTCTTTGAATAAGGATTTAAGACGATTTATAATAGACATTGAAAACACACCTCGGATTTTCATAGGAATATTTCCTCCAATCCTTAATTATAATTTATCTGAAAATCCTATATAAAGCTTACTAAATTTTTTGAAAGTGTAATCAAAAAGGTTACACCATAATATTTTTTTAGGGAAACCTAAAATTTAATAATTTAATAAATAATAATATACAAATGGATAACCAATAGAAAAAAGGAAGAATTAAATGATAAAAAAATTCGAAATAAAATCACATGACGGACCGGGAAGAATCGGAAAATTAGATGGAAATAAAACCCCAAAATTATTTTACAAAAATGATTTGAAAATTTCACCATCCGAAGGTTCAGCATATAACATCGATAAGGAAATAGCCAGATTTAACCTTAATGAAAGCATAAAGCTTGCTCGTGAAAATGTTGATAAATGCGATGCTGCTGTGATACAGGGATCAAAATACATTAATCTGAGAATTGAATGTTTAAAACAGCTTGAAGAAATTGGATATAATGTATTTATCATTGCAAATGGAGACGAACTACTAACAAACCCTAGAGAATTGGTTGATATAGTTGTTAATTTAAGAAAAAATGCACATCCCACAAGTATGTTGATTTTTACTTTTGCAGAAGCTTCATTTATGCCAATTTTAACATATATGGGAATTGACGGATTTTTAGCTGATGCGAGTGATTATTATAGTCATTTAAATGTACTGCAAACTCCAACAAAAGCATATGACTTGAATACATACAAATTATTCGATGAAATAACACAGGAAAAATTGGAAGAAAAAAATATTGATTGTTTGGAATTTGTCATTCGCGAGATACAGGCACACATGGAAAATAATTCCTTAAGAAATCTGGTTGAAGAGCGCTCAACTACCTCTCCGCAAAACATTTCTACATTAAAAATATTGGATAAAAAATATATGGATTTTATTTTAGAATATAATCAATTATTCTAATTTTAGTGAAGAAACTAAATTATAATATTCTTTTATAGTTACAGAGGAATATTCTGCAGTTCTCAATTCAAAAATATAGATATTACCTTTCTCTATAAATACAAAAGTATGAATATCAAAGGTTATTTCAGGAGTCTTAATATTTCCATAAAGACGAATTGCATCCATTGAAGCAATTTGTATAAAATCAGATTCTAAAATTACCCCACCATCATCAACTATGCATTTTTCCATAAATTCCTTATAACTATCCAAATTGGTTTCTGTTGGAAAAGCAACAACATTTAAAAGATTTAATTCACCTTTGGACAAGGTAGCAATGCAGTCCGGATTGGAAAAAGTATCCGCTTTTTCAACTTCCCAAGTGTCTATATATTCAAAACTGACATTACCTGATTGAAACAGTTTCGTTTCCATTTACTCATCCTCTTTTGAAGAATCAATGTCAACAGTCTCAGAATCTTCTTTTGAATCATCATCTTTTGAAGAATTAATATCAATAGTATCCGGACCATCTTTATCTTCCAACGTATCAATATATTTGGAAAATGGTTCTGGAAGTTTAGGCATTACTTCTTTTAATATTTCACCGGCATCCAATTCCAATGCCTGACCTGAAAGCATTTGTTGAGCATCAAAGTCAAATTCAAAAGGTTTAAGCAAATCGTCAGTAGGTACTCTTAAATTAATTTTTTTCTTGTTGAGTATCATTTTAAGGGTGCTTGTGTTTCTAATCTGTTCGTTCATGTCATCAATTGTGCTGTTTATATCATATGCTATAGCCTTATTCTTTTCATTTACATCATGTTTAGCTTTTGAAATGGATTTTTCCAAATTGCTTGCCAGTTCAGAATTTCTTCTATTGATATTGTCACGAGCTTCATCAATGACAACATTAATGGCATTCAATATGGATTTATTTAACTCCACATTATAAGCAAGAATCATTTTATTTTTATAATCAAGTTCCTTGAAAATAGCGACTCTCTCTTCATCCACACTGACAAGTTTCTTATTCAGTTCATAAATTTCATCCTTGGCCTTAACCAATTCTTCCTTGTCAGACAATTGATCTTTAAGTGAACCGACATCATCGAAAAAAGAACTCTTTAAGGTATCAAGCTGACCTTCCAATTCAGCTATTTTGGCATCTTTTTTAGCTAAAAGCTCTTCATCCACACCAGAACTGTTATTAATTAATTTTTCATATTCTTCTTTAGGAATAACTTTAACCAAGTCATTATCTTCAAAGGGATCTTCTTTTTTAAGACTGACCTGTTTTTGTTTAGATTCCTTTTCAACAGGATTGCCATCTTTATCCTTGCTCGTATACTTTTTAGTATATACCCGAACGGTTCTAAATTCTTCGTCATCCATTTCCAAACACCTACTTAATTATATCTACATTGCTTATAATTTAAATAGTTTATCTAAAAATGATTTAAAAAAATAATTGAGGAGATTAATAGATTATTATTACTTCTCCTCATTTTCAATCCACAACACCATAGCTTCTTCAATAGCCTTTGAATACCAACCTTTGGTGAACAATAACTTAGAAGAGGCTAATTTACGAAAATACATGTCAACGTCATTATTGACATTAATGGTAACTCTTCTACTTTTTGTCATAGTTAATTATTAGTATACTCCTAGTAAATAAATTAATCAGTGTTATTTGGGATTATTTTTAATATTAACTTATAATATTTATCCTAAAAGGTTAAATTGAAAGGTTAAATTGAACAAAATTAGAACTATTTTATTATAATATTGACTTCAAATATTTTCAATCCACAACACCATAGCTTCTTCAATATCTTTGGATTTCAACCCATCATTTTTCTTTTGATGATTTAAAATATAATAGGTTACCACAAGATAACAACGGCGGAGCAGCATACAGTGAAAAAAGCATGAGAGTTGAAAACTCCACCCTCAACAACAATAGTGCAGACAATTACGGTGGAGCAGTTTACACCGAAGGATTCCTAAGCATTAACAATTCTACCTTTAAAAACAATAAGGCTGACGATAATGGAGGAGCAGCATACACTAAAGACAGTGCATTTATCTCCAACTCCACATTTACTGGAAATTCCGCTAAGGACACAAAAGCAATATATTATGCCAAATCA
>ONIK01000140.1 GCA_900317865.1 uncultured Methanobrevibacter sp.
CATCCAAATCAACATCGCCGCCAACAAGAATAGTATGCAAATCTCGTTTAAAAACATCACTGGATAAAGCATCGAAAATAATATGATGGAAAACAGCATATATAACAAAACCATCTTCTTCTTCAACAATTAAGAACCTGCATAAACTATCATGCAAATCAAATGGTTCTGTTAAAAATTGAGTAATAAAATCATTATTAACATCAGATTCAACAATAATAGAAGGCTCAGATCCTTTAATCAAATAAGGAACATCAAAATTATCACTAACACACATGCCTAAAACTGGATGCACATCAAACATCACACCCAAAGCAGATTTAATATCATTAATATCATACATGGCTGAAATATTCATAAATAAAGGAATTAAATAAGAATTTTCCTTACTATTGGCCTCAATATCCAAGTAAACATTCAACTGTGGTTCATTTAAAGGACAACCCTCATCCAATGAGTATAAATTCAAATCAAAAGAAATATTTTCAACATTATTTGCAATTGCATATGGAGTACGTAAACTTAAAATATCTCCGGCGGAAATATTAAAACCATCGAGATATGTTAATAATTTTATAGCAGTTAAAGAATCTCCACCCAGATGAACAAAATCATCATAAACACCAATATTCTCAATATTAAACACTTTTTCAAAGGCATCAACAATTGCTTTTTCAGTTTCACTGCGAGGAGCAACATACTCAAGATTCAAATTAGATAATTCTATTTCAGGCAAAGCATGTTTATCCACTTTACCATTAATATTTAAAGGAATACTATCTAACAGAACCACAAATGAAGGAACCATATAATTCGGTTCACGTTCGCATACGTAATCGCATATTTTTTCTTTCAAATCATCATAATCTTCATTTACAACAACATAGGCAACAATTTCATTATTAGAATAATTCTTAATTGTTTGAACTGTTACGTCAACAACAAAGTCAATTTCCCGAATAACTGCTTCGATTTCAGATAATTCAACACGATTACCGTGGATTTTAACTTGGCTGTCACGACGACCAACAATACCTAAAGTACCATCAGGCAATACTCTAACCATATCGCCAGTACGATACATTACATCATAATTAGGGTCGGTTTCAAATGGATTTTTAATAAATGCATTTTTTGTTTCTTTTTCACGATTCAGGTATCCATCAGCAACCTGATAACCAGAAATATATAATTCACCAACAGCGCCCAAAGGAACACGATTACCATTATCATCCAAGATATAAAATTTATTATTTTTATTAATTGGGCCTATAGAGGAACTATCTATCTTTAAAATATTATTAATATCTGTTATAAACGCAAATGTTTCTGTAGGTCCAAATCCATCAGTCAATTCATAATCATTAGGATTTACATAATCACCTAATTTTTCACCACCGGCAGTTAAAACATCCAACACTTCATTATCAACATTTTCCATAAAGAGTTTACCCACAGAAGTAGTCATCATAATATGATTAATACGATGATCAATCATATATTCATTAAGTTTTTCAATATTCAAACGAATATCTTTAGGAATAATGGATAATGTAGCTCCAGCATAGAATGTTTGACAAATTGCCTGTGATGCGGCATCAAAACCAACGGAAGCATATAATCCATAAACATCACCATCTTTAAAATTATGTTTATCCACATAATTATGTGAAATATTAAGAATAGCTTTACGTGTGACCTTAATACCTTTAGGAATGCCAGTAGTACCACTAGTATACAAAATACAAGCCAAATTACCATAAATTACCGGCAAATTAGATAAACTGCCATTATCACAATTAACAATGTCAGAAATATTTAAAACAACACCATCATATTCTAATTTAGATAAACGTTCGTTCATATCATCACTAACAATAACAACATGACTGCCAGTGTCCTCTAAAATAAATCTTATACGCTCATCAGGTAAATCATCATCTAAAGGAACATAAACACAACCAACAGATAAAATACCTAAAACACAGAACATATACAATTCGGACCTCTCAACTAAAAACGCAACCCTATCTTGTTTTTCAATATTTAACTCTTTCAAAGATAAGGCTATTCTATTTGCAATAAAAGCACTCTCACCATAAGTATAAGAACGATCCTCATAAGATACTAATATATTATCTGAATATTTAACTAAATTATCATTAAAAGCATCTAAAACATCATCATATAACAAATCATCCTCAGTTTCATTAAGCTCATCTAAAAGAACCAAATCATCACT
>ONIK01000007.1 GCA_900317865.1 uncultured Methanobrevibacter sp.
ATATACATGAAACAATTGATAAATGATATTTTGTAAAAGTCTTCAAAAATCATGGAAATTATGAAAAAATAATTTGACATCAATACAATAATTGAATTAATTAATAGATTTGACATTGAAATATATTGATACTAAATGAAAATTAATAAATCATGACTGATAAACTAAAGACAATATGATGATTATTATCATATGATTACATATCTACTTTAATAATTCACCACGCTCAAGATCCTCTTTAGAAAAACGACTAATACGTACAGCCTCATCAATACCAAAAGACTCCATAATCCTTAAAGCCATAGCAAATTCGTTTTCCAAACCTTGCTTAAAACCTTGCTTAAAACCTTGCTTAAAACCTTTTTCATATATTCCACTACTCATCACTTTCTCATACACTTCATCTACAGGCATATCCATAGTTAACACTCCCAATTCTATTCCGCTTCAACAAAAATATATTGATTAATAAGTAAAATCAACGGTAAATACATTTCTTCATCATCAAATAATTAATAACCTCAAACAAACCACAAACAGTCCTCCAACAATACCTTAAAAACATGAAATTAACGATTTACAATTTTATAGTGACGGTTTCAGGCAAAATAAACTAAATACTTAAAAAATATATAAAAACACCTATTTAATCAATTCACCACGCTCAAGATCTTTCCTTGAAAAACGACTAATACGTACAGCCTCATCAATACCAAAAGACTCCATAATCCTTAAAGCCATAGCAAATTCGTTTTCCAAACCTTGCTCCAAACCTTGCTCCAAACCTTGCTCCAAACCTTGCTCCAAACCTTGCTCCAAACCTTTTTCATATATTCCACTACTCATCACTTTCTCATACACTTCATCTACAGGCATATCCATTGTTAACACCTCAATCAACTTATTCTGTTCATCTTCATCAGAAATATATTGCTTAATAGCTAAAACTAATGGCAAATACATCTTATCATCATCAAATAATTGATTCATCCGAATAACCTCAATCAAACCACAAACAGTCCTTACTCGTTCATACCTAAAATTTTTACTAATCATGAACGGCATAAAAATTAAATATTGGATTTCATTATGTGATAGTTTTAAGTAATTATTAATCTTATTTTTAATACTTAAATATTTTACTTCATCATAATAATCAATTAAATAATAGACAATCGGTTTCAATATTGAAGTTTCAGTTTCATTGAAAATATAAATATCCGATTTAATATGATACGTGCAGATAATAACAGTAACAACTCGTTTTCCAGATTGGCATTGCAGATGAACTTTATAGTCCATATATTTTTTTAAGTGTTTCTTTTGAATTTTAATATCTTGAAATTCAAAATTTAAAAGAATACCTTCACGGGTTTCAAAAACCAAATCAGAAAATAAGCTTTTTCCATTAAATGTATTCAATTCATTTCTGTACAATCTAATTATATGATAATTTAATCCAAAAAAATCAACAAATAATTGTCCAAAAAGAATAGCCGACACTTTAAAGAATTTATCTACACTTTGATGCTTCATTACAATCACCATCAATTAATAATATATTATCAAAAATAATTTTTAAAAATATTTGAAGTGCGATTATGTGCTTTTGTGAAAAAAATAAGCATTTATAAATAAAAAATAAAAAAAGGTGATATGTTAATCAAATCATATAAGCAACATAATTCATTCTATAGAACTGATTTTAATGATCATATTTTCAGACAGGTCCATTTTTGTAAAGGATTCTTTCATTGAAAGAAGCATGTTAAATTCACTGATAATATCAATACCTGCATTGGCTTTTGTCATGTTTAACTCTAAAACATGACCCCCGTTAGTTTTATCATCGGACAGGAAATGTAAATGCCAGCCATGCATGTTTAAATCATCCATGTACTTGGGGAAATAAACAGCAACAATTGTACCACATTATTTTTTCATTTTCCATTATTTCACCAGTAATTAAATGCTTAACTAAATTATAATATACTTATGCTAACCTGCCGTAATCATCCCAGTTTCCTGGAGTCTTTCCGGATTTAGTATTTTTAATGAAGTAATTCAACTTCTTTTTAAAATTTTCTTCATTTTTTCTTTCTTTCTGAATATTGGAAATTTTAATTCTTTTATACAAATCAGGAAAATCAAGAAAGTTTTTCCAGACTTCACTGTCCTTTTTTAAAGCAGTTATGATATCATCATCAATCACAAACTCCTCGTCCAAATCAGGAAGTATCTTAAAGCCGTCAGATGTCATTAACCCTTTTTTAATTAACCATCGGCACCTTTCCTTGTTAAGTTCACTCCAATGACTATTCTTTTTTCTTGGAGAAAATCTCTGCATTCGAGCACCATCAATCAATCCGTAGGTAGAATCAATCCATCCCTTGCAGTTAACCCAGCATTCCTTCTGAGTCGAATGATTTTTTTCCAGCCATTCTCTAAACTCCCAACAATTTTTAAAATTCAGGATATTGGTAGCTTCCATAATATAATATTTACAAAAGGAATTATATTAAATTAATATTTTTACATATTATTAAATAAAATATCGACCAATATAATAAATATGAGTGAATATGCGCAATGGGATTCAATGTGGTCATTCATTTTCGCAATGATTGGTGCTGCAGTGGGTCTTGGAAACATTTGGAGATTCAGTTATGTAGTGTATTCCAATGGAGGAGGCTCATTTTTCATCCCATACTTTGTAGCAATAGCTTTAATGGGAATTCCATTTCTTATTTTGGAATATGGTGTTGGATATTCATTTAAAACATCTTTTACAGAGGTTTTCAGAAAAATCAACCCCAAATTTGAATTCATTGCATGGATACTGATAGCCCTGATTGGGATAGTGCTGGTTTATTATATGGTAATTATAAGCTGGGATTTGTTTTATCTGGTCAACAGTATTAATTTTTCATGGGGAACAGACACGGCAGCATATTTTGTGCAGAATGTTGGAGGAGGCTCAAACCTTTCAAAAATAGGAAATTTCTTCATTCCAATAGGTATAGGAGTTATCGCTACATGGCTTCTTTTATGGCATATTTCACATAAATCCATAAATGACGGCATTGGTGTTGCTTCAAAGATTTTAATCCCTGCAGTATTTATAATAATGGCCATTATTGTAATATATGCTTTGACACTGCCCGGTGCAAATATAGGAATCGATGCATTACTTAAACCCAATTGGAATGCTCTTTTGGATGTTAACATATGGCTTGTCGCTTTTTCACAGATTATTTTTTCACTTGGAATGGGAGAAGCAATGGCGCTTACATATGCAAGCTATCTGCCGGATGATGCCAAATTAACCGATAATGTATTTATTGTTATTGCATCAAACTCAGGCTTTGAAATATTTACCGCATTTGGAGTATTTTCAATTTTAGGATATATGACAGCAACTTCCGGAACACCACTGGTTGAAATCGTTAGCGAAGGTACGGGATTGATTTTTGTCGTATTTCCAAGAATTTTTGATATAATGGGACTGATGGGTCATATTTTGGCACCTTTATTTTTCCTGGCGGTCTTTGCTGCCGGAATGTCATCAACATTTGCATTTTTCGAACCGATAATAGGATCAGTTTCTTCCAAATTTGATATAAGCCGTAAAAAATTAGTAACTATACTATGTATAATAGGCTGTATCTGCTCACTTCTTTTAACCTGCGGAATAAGCGCATATCTGGTTGGAATAATCGACGGATTCGTTAATAAATTCGGAATTTTAATACTCGTTGCAATCCAATGTGTAATATTTGGCCGCTTTTACGGTACAGACAAACTTGTTCCTGTTATAAACAGACAGTCCAGCATTAAAGTTGGATTTTTATGGGAAAAAATTATAAAATACATTCTTCCAATATTTATTTTTATAATCTGGACAATTGGAATCATCGAATTATTTACAAACTCATCACAATTCGAAATGATTGTCTATTCAGGAATTGTTATAATAGTTTTATTATTATCCGCAACATTCTACAGAATCAAATCTTAACATATATATAATTAAAAAAATATAAAATATATGGGTAGTTGGAAGTTTAATTCCAACACAGCCTTAATGGTTTTTAGGAGCAAAAAAATGAGAAATGTTGGTACCGTAGTACGTGGAATAAGAACCCCTATTATTAAAGAAAATGATGATTTGGCCACTATAGTTGTAGATTCATTGATGGCAGCAAAGGAAAGTGAAGGATTTGAATTCAGAGACAAGGATATTGTTGCAATAACCGAAGCGGTTGTAGGTATTTCAGAAGGAAATTATGTAACTGTAGATGATATTGCCGCAGATTTGCAAAATAAATTCCCATCCAAAAACATTGGAGTAGTAAATCCTATTTTAAGCAGAAACAGATTTTCCATTGTTTTGAAAGGTATTGCAAGAGGAATGGATAAAATTACACTTTTAACATCTTTTCCTGCAGACGAAGTTGGAAATGGTATTTTAGATGAAAGAATTTTAGACGAAAGTGAATTCAATTTGGGAAGCATAATATCTGAAGAAGAATATAAAGAAACTTTTGGATCATGGATTCATCCATTTACCGGAATTAATATGATTGATTTTTACAGGGAATTGATTGAAAGTGAAGACTGTGAAGTTGAATTTGTCTTTTCCAATGACATAAAAACAATTCTTGACTATACCACCGATGTCTTAACCTGCGATATCCATACAAGAGAAAAGACAACAAAATTACTTAAATCCAAAGGAGCTAATGTATACGGATTACATCAAATTTTAGTTGAACCTATTGGAGATTCCGGTTCTAATCCAGATTACGGATTGCTTGGTTCCAATAAAGCAACAGAGGAAAAACTAAAATTATTCCCAAAAACAGGAGATAAACTAGTTAATGAAGTGCAAAAAAGATTAATTGAGCTTACAGGTAAACAAATTGAAGTAATGGTTTACGGTGACGGCGCATTTAAGGACCCTGTTGGAAAAATCTGGGAATTGGCAGATCCTGTTGTTTCACCGGCACATACTGCAGGATTAGTAGGATATCCAAATGAAATCAAATTGAAATATGTTTCTGATAATAAATTCGCTAATTTAAAAGGCGATGAATTAAAAGAAGCTATCAAAGAAGAAATAAGACAAAAAGCAGAAAATTTAACTGGACAAATGATTACCGAAGGAACTACACCAAGAGTATTGACTGATTTAATCGGTTCATTATGTGACCTGACCAGCGGTTCCGGAGATAAAGGAACTCCAGTTGTATTTATTCAAGGATACTTTGATAATTTAGCAAACGACTAAATTTCTATCCTTACTCTTTTTTTATTTTAATTAAAATCTTTATTTTTAAAAAAAAGGAATTTCATAGATTTAAGCGAAATATGCTTAATTCTACGAATTAAATTCACCATATTATAACAATTCTTTTCTTAAATCAATGGTATCTTTTAAATCAGGACCTGTTGAAATTATAGTTACTGGAACATTGGTTTCTGATTCAATATCATTAATAAATGCCTTGGTTTCAGCAGATAAATCACCATAATCCTGAGTTCTTGCACAGTCAGGATATAATCTGTCAACACAGGTTAATGCAATTTGAGTTGCACCGTTAATTCTGCATGATTCTTTAGCAAGTTCCATATCAAAGTAACCTATTCTTCTGCGGCGTCCGGTTACAACACCATATTCTTCAAGACCTTTACTTTCAGCTTCTTCCTGTGTCATTTCAGTTGGGAATGGTCCTTCCCCAACACGGGAAATGTAAGCTTTAAACACGTTGATAACTTCATCTATTTTTGTCGGTCCAACACCTACATCAGCTGCAAAAGTAGAGGCAGTAGTATCCTTACTGGTTACAAAAGGATAAGATCCATAGTAAAGTGATAAGGCAAAACCTTGTGAGCCTTCAATAAATACCTCTTCACCATCATTTAAAGCGTCATTAATAGCTAAGGATACATCAGTAATGTATTCTTCAAGTTCTGGAATGTCACGGGCAAGTCCAATAGACCTCATTACTCTGTCTGAATTTGCAGGACCGCATCCGGAACCTGTACTTCCTATTTTTTTGGATAAATGCTCAGAAGATTTGTCTCTGTCTATATGATCTTGAGTAATAATTGCACATCTTGGATCAATAGCCATTCTTTCTTTAACATTATATTTTGCCAAATCTTCAAATTCTTTATACAGCACATCAGGATTTACTAAAACTCCAGCCCCAATCATGAGTTTAGCGCCTGTATGTACAAAACCTGATGGAGTTAATCTTAAACCATATTTTTCACCGTTAAATTCAACAGAATGTCCTGCATTCGGACCTACTCCTGCACGTGCTATAATAGACGGTTTATCATTATCACAAAGGTAAGTGATACATTTGCCCTTACCTTCATCTCCCCAGGCTCCTCCTACTAAAATACTACAAGTCATTTAATAACTCCTATAACAATTAATATAATGAAAATTAAAATATTTCATACAGTAATAAAATATGTATTTAATAATTAAAAAGTTTTTCCAAATATATTAAATATAATATAATTGATAAATATAATATAATTAAACAAAATTCTGGTAATAATATGCATATTGAAAAACAGTTTAGAGAATTGGAAAATATTGAAGAAATCCGAGCATACAATATAAGTAATATTGATTTGTTTGAAATAGTACCTCAATATCAAAAACCCATAAAGATTCCTTTTTGTAACATTATAAAATATGTTCAATCAGACGTTAATATGTTTATTCCCATTGATGATGGTGAAGATTTTGTAATAAACCGTTTAGGATGGAATATTCTACAGAGAGGAAACATAAACCTTGAAGATGTTGAAGGTCGAAGATTAAGCGAATGTTCGCCGTTTTTCTATGAAATTCTTAAAGAATCTTTTAAGGAAGTATATGAAACAAAAAAGACCAAAGCAATGAGAATTTATTACTATATCAGTGATAAAATCAAAACGATTACAAACATCCATATTATTTTTGAAGAAAATAATCTTTTCCTAATATCTGATTATAATGATGAATTTGCCAATAAAAAGACTGAAGAAGAGCAAATACTTGAAGACAATGCGGAAAAGTCTACTTTAATCGAATATTTCTCCCATACAGGAAGTTACTATATGACCAATAACGAGTTCACATGGACTCAGGGAATATATAATATCATCAATAGAAACAGGGAGTCAAGTGATTCATTTTACAATATTATCTTTGATTTGGTAATTCCCGAAGACAAACCTCTAGTTCAGGAACTGATTAAAACAATGAGCCCTGAAACAGACACATATGAAAATATTATCAGAATTAAAACCTGGGACGGTACAATCAAATATTTAGATACCTATTTATACTCCAAGTTTGATGAAAATGGAGATTTAATAAGCCATTACGGATTGTTTAAAGATGTGAGCCTTGATTCACATAAACATAAAACCCGACCTGTTGACTTTATGTTAAACGGTTTTAAATATAATTCAAGATTATCTCTTCTCATTGAACCCTTAAGCAGAAGATATGAATTCAGTGAAGGATTTTATGATATGATTGAAATTCCTTCCAATGAATACATTCATTCAAGAGAAATAATTGACAACATTGTTGAACCTGAAGTTAGAGAAAACATCATGAAATTAATTAACGGAGAGATTGATGAATTGAATGAAATCCTAACATTTAAAGTGCACGGCAATGAAGATAACTTAAAAATATGTGAATTGTTTATTGAAAGATTTAAATACGGAAATAACGAGCACAGTATTGGATTTTTAACTGATATTACAAATATAAAGAAAAAACAGGAGGAATTAATTGAATCCAATGCCAATAAAAATATTTTAATTAAAGAGGTTCACCACAGAGTTAAAAACAACCTGCAGGTATTGAACAGTTTTCTTAACCTGGAAAGACGTGCATATAAAGACGATCCAAACACCATTTTAGATAATATGCAGGCTCGTCTCTCATCACTCGCACTTTTACATGAAAAAACCTATAATACAACGGATTTTTTAAATATTAATTTAAAGAACTACATGGAAGACCAGGACAAGACACTTCAGGGATTGTTTAGTGCCAAAAAAATTACATTTAAATCAGATATAGATGAAAATATTAATTTATCAATCGAAACGATTACTCCGCTATTACTTATTGTTGATGAGTTAACGATGAATGCAATAAAACATGCATTTCCTGATCCAGATATGGAAAATAAAACAATAAGCAAAACAATTAAACTTATGGATGAAAATAAGTGTGAATTTATCTTAAAAGACAATGGGGTTGGTCTTGAAAGCCCAGAGCAGCTCATAAATCATAATTTAGGTTGGGAAATTGTAAACAGTTTAACAAAACAGCTGGACGGAAGCATAGAAATTATGGATCCTAAAGTTGGAACTGAATTTAGAATAGTCTTTCCAACAAAATTTGAGGATGCTGGCGAAACAGAAGATAATGGGGGAAATTAATATGGACATAGAAAAACGATACAGACGACTAGAAGACACTATGGAAATTATGATTAAAAATATTACTGAAGAGGAATTATTCCATCTCGTTGATCCAATATATGAAACACCAAAAATTCCATTTAAATCTGTTTTAAAAAATCTTCCCTGTGATATGGATGTTTTTATACCCTATAAAGGAGGACAAGATTTTGTTGTCCAAACATTAGGTGTGAGTGCGCTTGAACGCGGAAATGTTCGTGAAGAGGATGTTGAAGGGAGATTGTTGAGTGAATGTTCACCGGGATACAGTAAAATCTTGCAAGATATATTAGAGGAAGTTTACAAAACACAGGAAACTAAAAAATTACGCTTTTTATATTATCAGGACGGCAAACTCGCAAGATTATCCAACGTTAAGGTTGTTTATGATTTGGAGAAAGTTATCTTAATATCCGAATTAAAATACACAATGGAAAAAAAATATGAAGGTATAGAAGGATTTGAAATCTATGATGAAAACAAATCCAGCTTAATCGAATATTTCTCCCAAACCGGAAGTTATTATAAAATTAATGATAAATATTCATGGACACAGGGAATTTATAATATAATCAATCGTTCCAGAGATGAAAACGATGAATATTACAATATTATATTTGAATTAGTAATACCAGAAGACAAACCGTTAATTGAACAAATACTGAAAAAATTGGATAGCGGAATGGCCAATTATGAAAGTGTTATCCGAATAAAGACATTTACAGGAGTTATAAAATATCTGGATATGAAGTTTTATTCAAAATTCGATGACAACGGAGAATTAATCAGTAGATATGGATTAATTAAAGACATTACTAAAAGCTCAGAAAAAAGTATTACAAGGCCTGTTGACTTTTTGCTTAACGGATTTCAAAAATCTAAAAAATTGGCATTGTTAATTGATCCCCTAAATCCAAATCAATATGAATACAGTGAAAGCTTTTATGATATTATAAATGAAGATGAGGAGACATATTCTAATGAAAAAGTAATTCTGGAAAATATTGTAGAGCAGGAAGCTGTTGAATCATTTAGAAAATTATTAAGAAGAGAAATCAGCGAACTTAAAGAAACATTCACCTATAACGTTAAAGGGAATCCGAATAATCAAAAGATATGTGAAATATATATTGAGGTGTTTGAATTTGGTCATGAAGAGCACAGTATCGGATTTTTAACAGACATTACTGAAGATTATGTTAAACAGCAAGAATTGCAGGATGCAAACGAACATCAAAAAGTTCTGATTAAAGAGGTTCACCACAGAGTTAAAAACAACCTGCAAGTATTAAACAGTTTTTTAAACCTGGAAAAAAGAGCATACAAAGACCAGCCGGAAATAATTATTGACCATATGCAGTCAAGATTATCTTCTCTTGCATTATTACATGAAAAAACATATAATACCAGTGACTTTAAAAACATTAATCTTAAAGAATATATTGATGACCAGGATATAAAACTTAAAAATCTGATTGGACATAGAGATGGAATTGACTTTAAATCCACAGTAGATCCGGATATTACATTATCCATTGAGATAATAACACCATTGCTTCTGGTAGTTGATGAACTGACAATGAATTCAATCAAACATGCATTTCCGGAAGACTGGCCGAATAAAACAATAACCAAAGATATTAAAAAACTCGATGAAAATACTGGTGAATTGATTATTAAAGATAATGGTGTGGGTATTGATAAAACCAAAAAGGATATGAAAACCAGTCTCGGTTGTGAGATTATTAAGAACCTGACAAAACAATTGGATGGGGAAATCAAATATTTGGATGTTAATGAAGGTACCGGATTCAGATTATTATTCCCATTAACTATGGAACATACCATATCACAATGAAATAACAAATAAATTATATATGATAAATTATAAAATTTAAGATATTGTAAAAAAAATGGAGGAATATCATGAACGAAAGAATATTAATTGTTGAAGATGAAGCAATAACAGCGCTTGATTTGAAATATAGCTTAGAAGAACTCGGTTATGAAGTCGTAGGTACAGTTGATACTGGTCAAGATGCTATTGACACAGCCAATGAAACAGTTCCCGATGTTGTTTTAATGGATATTAAATTAAAAGGAGATATGGAAGGTATTGAAGCTGCTGCAGTAATCTCCAAATCAAATATTCCTATTATTTATTTAACTGCAAACACAGATACCGACACATTTGAGAAATCTAATGTGGGCGGAGTATACGGATTTGTTTCAAAACCATATGACATTACAAAATTAGATGAAACATTGAAAGCAACACTCGAAAAGGCAAAAAAAGAAAAATAAATAAATTCAAGGATTTGATGATATCATCAGCTTAAAATTGAAGTAATCTTTCGAAGTTCCATCCATATATTCAATAAGCATGAAATCAAATCCTCTTTTCTTTTGCTTTTAACCAGAATATTAAAAAACAGCCATCATTATTTAAAAATTTTTATAAAAACCACAAATAATCATCCATTAATACAATTAAAATAGAACATTTAAAAAAAATAATTAAAAAATAATTAAGACAGCTATCTGTTGAAAGGATGATTTTCACACATAGGGTCTTTTATGATGTTTCTTTTTTGATGATATGTAAGATAATACATCATCCACTGATTAGACAATTCCTTTAAAAGGCCATCGTCAAGTCTTTGAGTTGGAGTGAAGAAATCCATTTCATTTCCACCAACAGCAATAGCAATATCTCCAAATTCAATCAAACAGAAGAAATCGCATCTGATATTGTGGACATCAAATTCCTTATCAAGAGTGAAATCTTTTTGCTTTGAATAATTATAAAAAAAGGTATTTAAGTATTCAAAGTCCAGAAATCTGATTTTTCGAACATCCAATAACACATCTTCCTGCAGGAAATGATTTCTATAATTGAAATGGGAAACAAAATCGATATCCCAAATATTATCATAGAAAACCGTTAAAAAGGAATTTTTGGCAAATCTCATTGAAAGAGTCAAATCATCATCATTTTTTGGAACGCCCAGTTCAACATCAATGAATTCCAAATAAATAGAATCCTCAGAAATTTCAACAGAAGCTAATTTAGCAAAATTGCCGACAACATCCTCAATTAACTTTAAAGAATTACTTTTCATTTATAACCCCCACATACAAATTATATGCCCCTTCAATTTCATATTCATTATCTTCACTAAACTTTTTATCCCATGTAAAGTTAATAATTTCAATAGGTGAATTTACCGTTTCATCCCATTCAATTTCAAAATTTGCATCATGCAAATATTTATAAACCGTTTTTCCGATTTCAAGAGATTTATTTTCATCCTTTTCAAAATCTCCGAAGGTTATTTTTAAAATATTCTCTTCAATGGCCTGTTCAACATCTTCAAATGAATAAAAACAAAAGCCCTGAGAAAAATATTCATTATTAATCAGGTGAACATATAATTCAAATATGTCCTCAAGACCTTCAATAAAGTCATATCCACAGTTATGAACACCAATAATTGATTTTTCAGCAAGTTTTTTAAAGGTTTCCTCCAGAAGGGAGAAATTTTTGTTGTTAAAATCATTCGGATGAATATTGAACTTTGAAAAATCAATTTCATCTTCAATAAACTGATCCTCCAGAATCTCCAGAATTTCATCCTCTGAAAAAAATCCGGATTTAGTCAATATATCTATCATATAATTTACTTCATCAACTAAATCCTGGTTCATAATAATCACTCTTCTTCAAGAAGCATTTGGATAGTCCTTACATTTCCTCTTTCAGTAAATCCGACAATAATACGGCTTTCACCAATATAGGCAACATCAAAATCATCATGGTGCTTAATGCCATATCCTTTGAGTTTTGTATATGATTCAAATGCAAGTCTTCCATAAACCTTGAAATTCTTTTGGAAAGTGTAGAAAGTATCTTTAAATTTCTCAACACTGTCAACTTTAGGGATATTGCCCTGCTTAATAGCTACAAAGATATCCAAATCATCTTCATTAACGGCATAATAAGCATCCATATCCAAAATTCCAACAGTTGCCATAGCTATGGTATGGGCCGCATTGAAATCCATCTGAATAACAGGTGCTGAAAATTCAGTGATACCTGCATCAATACCTGCCTGCTTGATTTCAGCTGCCGCTTCAATTAAATCAGGCCCAAAAATCTCTTCACTATCCCATGCCCATGACCATTGTTTTAAATCATCACTATAAAATCCAATGACTTCTATTGGCAATTTAATATCATCAAAACTTAGAATTCCATTTTCCAAGTCCAAATCACCTTCAACATCACCAATATACTCGGATAAATTTTCCTGCTTATCCAAAGCAAGAGCACCATATTTTGATAAAACTACTTTAAATGAATCTCCTTCACGAATTACAACTGGCTCTTCTACTGTTTTCAAGACCGATCACCTAAAATTCTAATTTTGAAATTCTGTCCATTGCCTCTTTAGTATTTTCTAATGTATTGAATGCAGTAAGTCTTAGATAACCTTCACCGCTTGGTCCGAATCCGGAACCAGGAGTTCCTATAACATTTGCCTCATTCAACAATATATCGAAGAAATCCCAGGAATCCATGTTATTTGGTGTTTTTACCCAAATGTAAGGAGAACTGACTCCACCATAGACTTCAAGGCCAATGTCAGTTAAGCTTTGTCTGATGACTTTTGCATTTTCCATATAATATTCAATAACTTCTTTAATTTGAGCTTTACCTTCTTCAGAGTAAGTGGCCTGTGCAGCTCTTTGAACAGGATAGGAAACTCCATTGAATTTTGTGGTTTGTCTTCTGTTCCATAATGGATTTACTTCAACAGCATTATTATCTGAATCATAAGCCATCAATTCCTTAGGAACAACGGTGTATGCACAACGGGTTCCTGTAAATCCTGCAGTTTTTGAAAAACTTTTAAATTCAATAGCTACTTCACGTGCTCCTTCAATTTCATAAATACTGTGAGGAACATCATCTTCATTAATAAATGCTTCATAAGCGGAGTCAAATAAAATGATTGCATTATTTTCTTTTGCATAATCAACAAATACTTTTAACTGATCTTTATTTAATGTAGTGCCTGTCGGGTTATTAGGATAACATAAATAAATAAGATCTACCGGTTCAGATGGTAATTCAGGAACAAATCCATTTTCTGCATTACATTTAAGGTATACTAAACCTTCATACATACCATCATCGCCCATTTCACCGGTTCTTCCAGCCATAACATTAGTATCGACATATACGGTATAAACAGGATCTGTTACAGCGATTTTATTATCAAGGCCAAATATTTCCTGAATGTTACCGGTATCACATTTAGCACCGTCACTGATGAAAATTTCACCAACATCCAAGTCTATGCCATATGGTTTGTAATCATTTTCAATAATAGCTTCAGCTAAAAAGTCATATCCCTGTTCAGGACCATAACCCATAAATGTATCTGCATTGCCCATTTCATCAACAGCATTTTTAAATGCATCGATAACGGCAGGAACTAAAGGTTTTGTAACATCTCCAATTCCCATTTTAATAACATCCGCATCAGGATTTGCTTTGACAAATTCAGCTTCTCTTCTTGCTACTTCAACAAAAAGATAGCTGCTTTTTAATTTAAGATAGTTTTCATTAATTTTAACAACCATAATTTAACCTCTAAAATAATCATTAATTTAGTATAATAATAATATCATTTTTAAAATATATAAAACAAATAGTTAAAAATCCAAATATTACATATAATTATAGTCTTTTAAAAAAATAATTAAATCTATTTTTTCATGAAAAAAAGCATGAAATGAAATAAACAAACAAAAATAACACACAAAGAGTTATTAAAAAAATATTTTATAAAAAGATGATTAAAGCCATTAAATTCCTTATTTTATTAAAAACGACAATTATAAAAACATTTTGCAGAAATAAACTGATTAAAAAAAGTTTATAAAAAGAATATAAAACTTTATAATAAAGAATTTAGATAAATATAATATAATAAATTGAAAAATAGGAAGTTTTTGAAATGAATGAGACATTATTATTAGTGTGGGCGGCAATAGCTATAATCGGTATAATATCCATTATAATAGTAAAAATCTATTATAGTGATAAAAAAGAAGAAGAATATGAAATAGACGATATAACAACCAAAACACCATTGCAGGAAATGGTTACTGAAAAAATTGAAAATAATTATAATACAAATGAACGCACTAATCAGATTTCAAACTATTTTTCAAAAGAAGAGGAACCAGTTATTAGTCTTCGAAAAGAGGGAACAGAGCCAGAGAAAGAATTCAATCCATATATTATCCCTGAAACGAGCGAAAATATAATTCCCAATAGGAATATTAGCTATTCCTCACAAAATCAAGTTTTAATTAACTATGATGATAATGTTCAAAAGTTCCAAGAACCAATTACCGAAACCCAGAGAGATATTATGAATCAAAATACTAAGGAATCTGAAGAAAAACATGAACTTAAAGATTTATTTACAATTGATGAATTGATTAAAGAATCCAAAAGAAAAGATGATGAAAGAGAAAAAGAATCCAAAACCATAAACAAAGAAACTGTGGATAACAGTGATATTAAAGAAAGCATCAAAATGCAAAAAGAAGGTGTGGAATCTGAAAAAATAGAAGAAGTAAGCGAAAATAAAGATGTTACAGATATTAAAAGCAGCATTGAAAAAATGCATGAAATCGCTAATGCCATTAAATCAACAGGAAGTGATGACTTAACTCCAAAATCAATCGCATCACAAAAAGATATTAATGAAGCAATCAATACTGCTACAAGCGAAAACGAAGCTGAAAAAGAAGAAATTCCTATAATTTCAGAACCAAATTCAATAACTGATGCTGTCCTTAAAAAAGAATCAGAACCTGAAGAAGAAACAACAGTTCAGGAAACTTTAGATGTTAAAGAAGAACCTAAAGAGGAAAAAACCAAAAGTATCAGCGATGCTATACCTGAAAGTGAAGAAATTAAAACTGCTCCATTAAAAAGTCCAACTAAAGTTGAAGAAGACAGTGTAAGCATATTGTCCGGTGCTGATGAAGATTATGAATTCGGAGCTTCAATTGATTCTTCCAATTTATTTGAAGATGAAAACGGCCAATTAAGTGATCTTGACTATAGAAAAGATTTGGCTAAATTTACAAATTCAATTAAAAATTCAAGTATCGTAAAAGACATTCGTGAAAAATTAATACCTGAAAACGAAGAAGCAAAAGATGACATGAATGAAGAATTCATCAGAAATGTAAATTCATATACTGAAGAAGCTTATGAATATTATGATGAATATGAACCTATCATTAATGAAACTCATGTAGATTACGTAGAACCAACACCTGAAGAAGAATTAAGACATGAAAATACACGTAAAGTATTTGAAAATGCTAAAAACAACAGCATAATTGAAGAAACTGCCCCAGTTAAAGAGGAAGGCATTCCTGCAATTAAAAAAATACCTGAAAAATCCAGTCTTAAAGTTGTTATTAACAACAACGAAGAAGTTTTACGTAAAGGTGATGAAATCATATATAACCATGAAGGAGAATCTTACTCAAGCAAAGTATACTCCATTAATGGAGACAATATTAAAGTAAAATACAGAAGACAAGACATTACCATCAAACCAAAAGACATCAAAAAAATCTACTAAATATTCTGTCAATTTAATTGACAGATTTTTTATTATTTTTAAAAAAAAGAAGTAAAATAGTCAGAAAGACTATTCATCATTTAATTTATAGCCATCATCCGAAATAATATATTTAGGCTTTTTAATTTCCATTGAACGAATAATATTCAAGTAGAAATCATCCAATTCTGCATCTGCATAAGGATATACGAATTCAAAGGAATATAAATTATTATCTTTTACAAACATGAATTCATTTCGCTTGATTTCATTTTTATCAGTTCTTATGGAGGATATTATCATATAATAAATATCCTCATTAATAGCTATAAAATCAGCAGTTTCAACATCAATATTTGGATTTGCATTCAGCTGTTCTTCCATTGCATCCTTAATAGCTGGAAGACCTGCCAATGTTGGAGCAATTGAAAATTTAATAGTCATCGGTATTTTAGTATTGACTAAGGACAATTCAACAAAATCTCCCTTATTTTGAATAGGATCAAAGCCTTCAGGAGTTTTTAAAGTAACAAATCCATTAGTAAATAATGTCATTTATCCACCTTATTTATGTGCATAATAGAATACTAATTCATTATCTTTGATTTCATCCAAACGTGCAAATCCAACTCTTTCGAATTGGACAATGTCGCCAACATTTAAATCAGATAATGCTGCTTCACCAAGACCTGTTTTAAGTGATGCATCATCCATTACAATAGTAACGTTAACATTGTCTTCGGCAGGAACCCACTGAATTATTCTTGCCTTCAAATCTCTAGCATCTTCAAAGGAAGTTGAATTGTATGTGATTTCATCGCCTTTAATGTCAACATTGACTGCATCCATCAATCTGAATACACCATCAGCAATGTCTGATTTGGCTAGATAAGCGCTGCCGTCAAAAGGAAGTAATCTGTTGCCCCTGTCCATATGGTCCGCATGAAGCGGTCTTTCAACAATGACTTTACCGCCTTCATAATTTTTAACTTCAATTAACTGAGGGTCTTCTACAAAGAAATAACGATTTGCTATAGGTTCCAATAAATTACGGTTTAAACCATAAATCTTTTTCCAGCTGATAGCTGAATCGGCCATTTTAACACCGATTTCAGTAATCAGATTGTAAATGGTTCTTGGGTCAATTCCTCTTCTTGCAACAGCCCTTAAAGTTCCAAGTCTAGGGTCATCCCATCCGCTGTATGTTCCATTTTCTATACCTTCAAGTGCTTTTGAAGTACTTAAAGCAATGTCTTCCATTTTTAATCTGCCGTAGTGAATGAATTCAGGCAAGTCCCATCCCATATGGTCATACAGGTATTTCTGTTTTTCACTGTTTGCAAGATGGTCTTTTCCCCTTAAAACGTGAGTCATTCCCATCAGATGGTCATCTACTGAAACGGAGAAATTCATCATAGGGTATATCCTGTACTTATTGCCTAATCTAGGATGGGTTTCATCAACAAGTCTCATTGCCACCCAGTCACGGATAGCAGGATTTTTATGATTGATATCAGTTTTTACTCTTAAAACAGCTTCTCCAGCATCCATTGTATCAAATTTGTCCCATAATTCAAGGTTCTTCTCAACAGAATTGTCTCTGCACGGACAGGCCTTACAATTATCTTTCAGTTCCTTGAATGCAGCACCGTCACAGGTACACATGTAGGCTGCACCTTTTTCAATTAGCTGGCGGGCATGGTCATAATAAATATCAAACCTGTCGGACTGATAAACAATTTCATCAGGATTGATTCCAAGCCATTTCAAATCTTCTGGAATCATTTCATAAGCATCTTCATAAACCCTTTTCGGGTCAGTATCTTCAATCCTTAAGATTAATTTACCGTTATGTCTTTTTACATATTCGGCATTTGGAACTGCAGCTCTTGAGTGTCCTATGTGCAATGGTCCGCTAGGGTTTGGAGCAAAACGCAAAACGATATTTTCATGAGTTCCAGGAAGTTCCTGAAGTCCTTCTTCTTTTACCTGTTTTTTCTCCTGAACTTCAACGCCATATTTTTCCATTTCACTTGCCTGCTCTTCAGAGGATAAGTTATTTACCTGAGCTACAATCTTTCCTGCAAGCGGCCCTATTTCTTTTGCTCTGCTTCTGAGTTCCGGTTCATTTGCCATGATGGAACCCATAACAGCACCCGGGTTTGCACTTCCTTTGTGTTTAGCAGCATTCAATAAAGCATGCTTATATACAATTTCTTCTAAATCATTCATTTAATCATCACAATTTAAATTTTATTAAAAAATAAGTAAATAGAGTAAAACTCTTATTATAATATAGTATTTAATTTAAGATATAAAAATACTTAATGTTTTTTAATTAAAAAAAACATAATTTAAATTGAGAGTAGTTATTAAAAAAAGGAGAAGATAAAAAAAATTATGGGTAGATAAAATGAGTGATGCTATAGAAACGGCAAAACTATACATTCAGGATGAAAACTATAAGGAAGCATTTAAACTATCTAAAAAAAGACATTCGAAAGACGATATTGAAGATTACCTTACTATTTTAGACTTACTGATTGATGAAGAATACATGCCTGCCCTTGAGGAAAAGGGAATGTATTACCAGTATTATGATGAGACTCACGACAATGGAGATTATGGTGAAAAATACTTTGACAGATATCTGGAAAAACAGCCACGATCCATTAATGTCCTATGTGATAAAGCATTATCTCGATTTAATAAAAATAAAATAGATGAAGCACTGGAATATATGGATAAGGCAGAAGAAAAATACAAATCATATTCTCCTATTGAAAAACCTAGAATTTCCAAAAAAGAAGTTAAAATGGGTAAGATTGAACTTTTAATTCAGGCAAAAAGATATGAAGAAGCTCTGACTAACCTCGACAATTATGAAAAGCAGTATGGTGGAGACAGCAAATCTGACCTATACAAAGGACAGATGCTTCAAAAATGTGGTGAAAACAACAAAGCATTGGAATATCTGGATAAATCCCTTGAAAATGAAGAAACGTTAATTGCATACAACTCCAAAGGCGATGCATTGTATGAACTTGGGGAGTATAAAAGTGCATTAAAATACTTTGATCACTGCATTAGCTATGAAAAGCAGGTAGACGATTTGGAATTAATTACCAACTTTAATTATAAGGCTGCATTTTGCTGCGTTAAATTAGGGGATGATAAAGAAGCGGTTAAATATCTGAATAAAACCATCAATATGCTGAATGAACATGGAAGACTGCCGAAAGACCTGGAAATGATTTATCAGAAATGTTCATTTGAAAAGGAAAGAATTATGAAAACGGGCAATGTCAAAGATGCCGAATTTAAACAGACCAGATTTTTTTCAGCAAAAACAGCCATTATATTGTTAATTATTATTTTTATAATGTATATAATATTGAAAATGACGGGTTATTAAAATGAGACTTGGAAAAACAGATTTGGAAGTTAATAAAAATGGATTTGGAGCTCTTCCAATCCAGAGAAGAAATATGGATGATTCCGTTGAAATATTGCTCCATGCATATGAAAACGGAATAGACTTTTATGATACTGCACATTTCTACACGGACAGTGAAGCCAAATTGGGAAAAGCTTTCGAGGATGTGCGTGAAGACATTTACCTTGCAAGCAAAGGAGCTGCTGAAGAAGTGGAGGAATTCTGGAATCAATTAGAAACATCACTTAAAAGCATGAAAACAGACTATCTGGATTTGTATCAATTCCACAATATCTCATTTTGTCCAAAAAGTGAAGACGATTTATATAAAGCAATGCTGGAAGCAAAAGATCAAGGCCTGATTAAACATATAGGTATAACAACCCATAAAATTACAATGGCACATGAAGCAATTGAATCAGGACTATATGAAACGCTTCAATTCCCATTTTCCTATCTGAGTGGTCAGCAAGAAATAAATCTGGTTAACAAATGTAAGAAACTGGATGTCGGTTTTTTAGCCATGAAAGGAATGGGTGGCGGATTAATTAGCAATTCAAAAGCATCATATGCATTTATGAATCAGTTTGATAATGTATTGCCTATCTGGGGAATTCAAAAAATGGAAGAACTTGATGAATTCCTGGGCTATGATGAGAACACCATTTTAGATGATGAATTAAGAAAAGCTATTGAAAAAGATAAAAAAGAATTAGGGGATGATTTCTGCAGAGGCTGCGGATACTGTATGCCATGTCCCGAAGATATTAATATAAGCCTGTGTGCCAGAATGAGCTTATGGATTAGAAGATTTCCGTCAGAACCTTATTTAACTGAAGAATATCAGGAAATGATGGATAAAACTCTTGACTGTATGGAATGCTATGCCTGTGTAGATAACTGTCCATATGAGCTGGAAATTCCACGTTTACTTAAAGAGAACTATGAAGACTTTCAAAATGTTTTAAGTGGAAAAACTAAGGTGTGAAAATGAAACAATGCATTGAAAATCCAAATGAAGTAAAATGGGATGAATTTTGGGCCAGCGAACTTGAACAAAAGAAAGACCGTGGAAAAGACTGGGACAAGGCAGCAGAAGGTTTTCACAAAAGAGCCAAAAAGGATGATTATCACGATGCATTATTCTCAAAACTAATACTGGATGAAAATGACAGTCTCCTGGATTTGGGGTGTGGTGAAGGTTCAATAACACTTCCATTAGCACTTAAAGTCAGAAAAGTAACTGGCGTTGACTCATCAACAAAAATGCTTGAACTGTTAAACCAGAGAGCTGAAGATAAAGGAATTGATAATGTAAAAACAATTCTAAAACCTCTTGAAGAGATAACTTATGATGAAGTCGGAGCGCACGATGTTGTTCTGGCATCAAGATCACTGAATGGTATAATACCTATAAAGAAAACTCTGGAAGAAATCAACAAAATAGCCAATAAATATGTTTTTATTACATTATTCGGTCCTGAAAACTGGAAAATAGAAGGGGAATTTAACGAATACATTGGCAGAGAAAACAAACACTTTCCAGGACATAATTATCTGTTTAACATATTATTCAACATGGGAATCTATGCAAATGTTGAAAGGCTCGACATTAAAGCATACCGAGAATACGACAGCATTGAAGAAGCCATGGACAATGGAAAATTCCGCCCGGATTTGTTGAATGATGAAGAAAAAGCCAAATTAAAAGAATATCTTGAAAAAATTCTTAGCAAAAATCCTGAAACCGGAAAACTACATAACAAAAAAGACAAAGCAGACTGGATTTTAATCTGGTGGAAAAAAGATTAAAAAAAAAGTTTTGAAGTGTTAAAACACTCCATATAATAATTAATTATTGCATCTGATTATTTGGATTAAACGGATTAGTTGGACCCGGATTAAGTGGTCTGTGAGGACCCCATGGATTAAATGGATCTTTTGTAATATTCAATGGATTATAGTCATTTGAAGCTGAAACACATAATGTTCCATCATCAGAATGTGAATGCAAACTATTCACACCAGAAGATGCTGCAACAAAACTCATACCAATTAAAGCAACTGATAAAACAAGTAATGCAACAATTATTTTTTCATGATTATTACCTCCACTAATTTATAATAACAATACATTAATTTTTTGATTAATGCATGTTCTCTAATTATTAATTGAGATTCGGCCATATATAAATATTTTCGAATACAAGTGATTGCTTACATCCCAAATTAATTAAAAAAGATTATAAAATTATTTTTTGAACAAAAAAAGAAAAATTATGGTTTTAATCTATTTAAAAAAAAAGTTTTGAAGTGTAAAAATCACTTCCATTAAAATTCAACTCATACAACTACTGAAGTACTTCAGGATCAGGAAATGGACCAGATGGTACGAATGGTTCAGGACCAATAATTGGAAATACCGGACGAGGACTAAAAGGAACTATAGGATTAAATGGTTCAACAGTCGGTATATTGTGATGCCTACCATCATGATTTATATCAAGACCAAAATCAGAAGCTGCAGAAACAGAACTCATTGCAACAAAAGCAACGGATAAAACAAGTAATACAACAATTATTTTTTTCATTATTTTTACCTCCCATAATTTATTAACAATACATTAATTTTTTGATTAATGCATGTTTCCTAATTATTAATATAAATTCGACCATATATAAAGTTTTTCGAATGCAAGTACACACTTACATCTTATTTAGACTAAAAAAGACTACACAATTAATATTTAGATAAAAAAAGAATAAATTATGGTTTAAATCTATTTAAAAAAAAATTGAAGTGTGAAAACAATTCCATTAAAATTCAACCTTGGAGAAATTCATACGTAATAAAAAAAGAAAACAAAAAAAAACATATGATGAAGATACTGGCATGCCTAAAATAGAAAACAGAAAAATATTTCTAAAAAAGTAAAAAAATACCTATAACAGCAAAGTTATAGGTAATTAAATTTTAATCAGATTTTATCATGGTTAAAATCATTTTATATGGACTGTTTACTGCCTGAAGAGCGTGAGGTTCATTTGCAGGCATGATAATAATTTCGCCTTTTTTGACAGTGTTTTTAACGCCGGAAATTGTAATTTCTGCTTCACCGTCAATGATTTGAACCATTGCATCGAAAGGGGCTGAATGTTCAGATAAACCCTGGCCCTGATCAAATGCAAAGAAAGTGACTGTTCCCAATTCTTTTTTAATTACTTCACGACTTACAACAGTATCGTCCTGATATTCAACTAATTTTTGGATATCCAAAGCTTTCGCTTTTATATCGCTCATTTTCCTTACCCCATAATCGTTTTGATATCAGCTATTGCATCACCCGTTATTGGAGTTAAATTGTAATTTTCAACTAAAACATTGATGATATCTTCATTACACCATGCAGGAAGAATCGGTCCAATCCACATGTCGGTTTTTCCAAGGTATAATAAAGCCCACAATACTGCAGCGGCTTTCTGTTCCATCCAGCTTAATACAATAGTTAATGGCAATTCATTTAATTCCATTTCAAATAAGTCACATAAAGCCAATGCCACATCCACTGCAACAATTGTATCATTACATTGTCCGACATCCAATAATCTAGGTATTCCTTCAATATCTCCTAAATCCAAATCATTGAATTTATATTTACCGCATGCTAATGTTAGGATAACAGTGTCTTCAGGCAAATTTTGTACAAATTCTCTGTAATAGTCATTGTGTTTTGCCGCTTTGTCACAACCACCAACAACGAAGAATCTGGAGATTTTACCGTCCAATACCAATTCCTTAATTTTATCTGCATGTTCAACAATAGCTCCTGCACTCCAACCTGTTGTGATTGTAGTTAATTCTTCAGGTTCAAGAGATCCTAATGATTTAGCACAATCGATAACTTCTGAAAAGTCATAGTCTTCCACAGTTTTTACGCCTTCAAGTTTAGCTACATCCATAGTGAACATTCTTTCTTTGTAAGCGTCCAATGCCGGAAGTACACAGTTACTTGTTCCAACAATAGCTGCATTGTATTTTTTAAAGATTGTTCTTTGATCGTGCCATGCTCCACCCAATTGTCCTGCCAAGTTTTCATACTTGTTTAATCCAGGGTATCCGTGAGCAGGTAACATTTCAGAATGAGTATAAACCTTAATGTCAGTTCCTTCCACCTGTTTTAACAATTCTTCCAATGCTTTTAGGTCATGGCCAGTTACAATAATAGCCGGTCCTTCCTGTGCACCAACTTTTACTTCAACAGGCTGTGGTTCGCCGTATGCCTCGATGTGTGCATCTTTGAGTAATCTCATTACATCAACACTTACTTTACCTGCTTCCAATGCCAAAGCAACCAAATCTTCAACATCAAAGTTGACATTGGTTAAAGTTGTGTATAAACCTTTGGTTAAAAATTCATCAATTTCAGGGTTCTTTTTACCTAAAACATTTGCATTATAATTATATGCACTGATTCCTTTCATAGTAAAGATTAAATTATCCTGCAATCTTGCTACAGTTGGTTTTTTTCCACAAACTCCACTTACAGTACAACCAGTACCTTTA
The DNA here is from genome assembly GCA_900317865.1 of uncultured Methanobrevibacter sp. Taxonomy (GTDB): domain Archaea; phylum Methanobacteriota; class Methanobacteria; order Methanobacteriales; family Methanobacteriaceae; genus Methanocatella. The sequence goes on from ONIK01000007.1 coordinate 24,149, forward strand.
GCGGTCTGGGAACATTGATAACAAAACATATCTAAGCCGTCTGCCATTTTTATTACCTCAATTGATTTTATAGATTTATATTTTATTTAGATAATATATAAGCATTTTGTAACTTATTAAGGGTGAAAAGTAGTAAACTTAAATAAAATGATAAACAAAGGATTAAATATGAATGAAGATGTACATCTATTGAAAGGAATTGGTCTGACAATGTATGAAGCTCAAGCATATGTAACGCTCACTTCATTAATCTCAGCACCTGCAGTTGAAGTGTCTGAAAAATCAGGCATTCCTCGCAGTAAAATATATGACGTATTGAAGAAACTGAATGAAAAGGATTTCATAGAAATCGAAGATGGAAGACCCTTAACTTACAATGTTAAATCACCAGTCGAAGTGCTTTCAAGAGAAAAGGAGAAAATAAACTCAAAGATAGATGATGGGATAAGCAGACTGACAAATATCTATGAAAATGGAATGAGTCAGGTCCAGGCGCCGATATGGAGAATATACGGCGTTGAAAAAATCATCAAACAGGAAGTTGAAATCATACAACGATCAAAAACTTCCATCAATATGAGAATAGGATTTCTATTTGAAAATGAAGCGGAAGCATTAATAAAGGCGTTTAAAAGTAACAGAAACTTAAAAGTCAATATTCTTGCCTCATCAACATGTTACATAAACGATGAGGAAGTAAATATCATAAAAACATTTAAAGATGCTGGAATTAACATTCAAAAGGCAGATATTCCATTTGTAAAGGTCCTGATTTCCGATTCAAAAGAAATGATGCACACATATACCAAATTTTCCCAAGACAAACGGAAAGTCATCCCTGAAACGGCTATCGGAATATGGAACAAATACGAGGATGTAGCCAGAAACTATAATGAAAGATTTTTAAATCAGCTGGAAAAAATGAAAATGAAAAAGAGAAATTCATATTAACTTAACAAAATTCTATCCATAATAATTATTCCATTGAACCTAGCAAGCTTAAAAAAACTTCAGAATTCTTGCACAAAAAAATAAAAAAAATACCCTCTACACATATAGTAAAAAATATAGTTCAATTTCTACAAAAATAGTAATATAAACATTCACATCCATCAATAAATTAACATTAAGGGAAAGAATGGAAAGAAGATATGATATTTTAAAAAACAAATATAACGAACTTTTATGGCCCACATTATTTACCATAATCTCCGGATCACTGTGCGGACTTATGGACATGATTGTTACGGGATTCTTATCCAACTCAACACAGTTATCTGTACTCTTTTTAGGTTCTCCCCTAAAATACATTACAGGTATCTTTTATACTCTTTTGGGTCAGGGCTGTAGCCTATTGGCTTTAAGAGCCAAATCGAATTTGGATCATGAAAAAACGAATTTTTATTTTACAATAGCAATAGGAGGAACTCTTTTAATATCCATAATAATCCTTTTGACAGTATTTTTCTTTACCGACAACATATTAACCATGTTGAATACACCAGCAGAAATTTTTAACGACAGTAGAGGATATTTACTAATATTAATGTTTTTCTATCCATTAAACTGTTATATTATGGTCATTTCATTTTTCATTCGTTCAGACGGCTTTCCCAAAATACCTTTTTACACTGCATTAATTGCCAATATACTGAATGTAATCTTTGATGTGATATTTATGAAAGGATTCAATATGGGAATTAATGGTAATGCATTAGCATCAGTTTTAGGATATCTTATAGGTTCAATTTATATTTCCAAATATATATTTAATGAAAATGCCACATATAAATTAATTTCACTGGCCAAATTTAAAATAAGAGAAATAATAACTTCATTTAAAGAGATATTGCTCAACACGCCCGAAGTTGTTGGAAGCATCTGCTTTTCAATAAAGACCCTTGTTTTAACATATTTATGCAGCACATATTGGGGCACTGCTGGACTTTTAGCGTTTTTAGTATATGACAATAGTGAAACGTTTATTTACATGTTCCTATCAGGGATTATGAAAACAATGAGTCCGATAGTGACAGTGCTTTATAAAGAAATAGATTACAAGGCAGTACAATATATTATTAAACATTCAATAAAACAGGTTGTGATTTTTTCACTCCCTATAAGTATAATATTCTTTTTATATCCTGAAATATTGCTTAAAATATTCAATATCGTTGACCCCCAATATTTCGAACCTGTTACGTTAGCCATACGTATTACTGCATTTTCTTTAATTGGCCGTTGTTTATCCTATTTATTGGCAAATTACGCCCAGGCTATTGAAAGAAATAGAATTGCTTCCATAATCACATTTTTTGAAGAATTCCTATTTGCTGTTTTTGGAGCATTGATATTGACAAGAATGTTAGGTGGAATCGGCATTTGGATTTCAATATTGGCGTCTGAAATACTACCTCTTTTGATTTTCATGATTTACTCCATTCATTTACGAAAAGACTCTGAAAATGAAAATATGACAATTCTCATGCTTCAGGATTCAAATTTAATCACATGGACATTTAGAAGAGAATTATTAAAATCCGATGAAAAAGATTTGAATGAGAAAAATGAAAAAATTTTAGCAAATGTTGAAAAGGTTTTCAAAAAAGACACACCATATATTTCAAAAGCAATAGAAGAAATCTGCATGAACATATTTGAAAACAACAAGGATGTTGATGAAATAGACATCACCATAAGACTAATTGAGGATTATATGATGATAATGATTACAGATGACGGAGAACTATATAATCCAATCCAAAATAAGAAAGTAATAAAATCCGACAATATAAAAAGATTATCATGTCTCAACTATGAATTGGATTACGATGAAATTTTAGGTTTTAATAAGACATATTTAAAAATAAGAAATTGATATAGAAAAAACTGAATGGACAGGATTTCATAGAAATCAAAGATGTAGCATACAATATGGGATTAGTATACATCCTGATGCATTAATTATTTTTTTACCTTTAAAAATAGGCTATGATACTTTAAAAAAAAGTATTCATAAATTGCAATGATGTGAAACTACACTTTAATGAGGACTCCCACTCATTAAACTTAAGTCGTTATAAAAATAATATATTAACATGACTTTCATGAATAATACCACAAATATAAAACAGTTCCAATTGATTAAATTCATTAATGGAAACTGCAGTGACGACCATGTAATAACAAAAATTTCCATAGTACTTCGCAGAGACAAAATAGAAGCCCCTTACTATATGGATACAAATATCAAACTGTCATCCTGCATTGACAGGGAAGAAAATGGACTTATCCATGCAATGGACATGCTAAACCATAACCGAAGATATAATTTAACTGAAAATACATATGATGAGATTAAATCATTAATTTTCAATAAATTTGATAGTAATCATGAATCAGACCAAGTTAAAATCCTTGAAAATGACCATCAACTGAAGATATCTCTAATGTCCAAAAACGATGATGAAATCAGAAAGCTTTTTAAAAACTATGGTGAAGTTTTCGACAGGATAGACAGTCTGATTGATTGAAATATTTTCACGATTTAAAAGGTTACTCCATGAAGGAAATATTGCTCTAAAGAGGTTATATTGTCCAAAATAAAATAAAAAGTCTTAAATACTGAAAAGAACTAATTATTATATGGCAATAAAAATTATTGCCATGCAAAAACTTCAATTATGAAAAATCCTGTGGTAATGCTGGCTATAAAAATCATCAAAAAGTACATACAAACACACTACTTTAACTTGTATCCTCCCCCAAAGCATTACCAACTGTGAATGATATACTCCATTGAATGAAAAAAACAGGTTAAAGAAAATATGGGGCTTAATTAAGCCCCATCTATTTTTCGTATTTTTCTCTAAATTCTGTAAATACTTCCAACAAATTAGAATCTAAATGTTCAATACCTTTTTCAGATATTTCAGAAGGAACATCCCAATAAGCTGAAGCTATACCTCCTGCAATTGCCGCCTGAGTATCCGCATCACCACCCAGAGATACTGCATTTCTAACTGTGTCTTCAAAATCATCTGCCTCCAAAAAGCAGATTATTGATTCGGGCACCGAACCTGCACAGGACACATCAAACTTATAGAATGGCCTTATATCATCAAGTTTCCTGTCCAAATCATAATTATAATTTTTTTCAATGTGGCTTTTAATTTCATCCTTACTGCTACCGGTTCTTGCTAAAAATATTGCATCACCAGTAGCCAGCGCTCCTTTTATTCCCTCAGGATGGTCATGAGTTACAATTGATGACATTTTAGCCAATTCTTGAGCTTCACTTAACGAATCGGCAACCCATGCGACAGGGCTTACTCTCATCGCAGATCCATTTGCCCAACTTCCATAAGGCTCAGGGCTTTCCTGATTCAGCCATTTATAAAACATTGCGCCGTAACCTGCATTGGGATATTTCAGGCCGAATCTCTTTATCTCTGAAATCAGGACATCCTTGGATGTTTTATCTTTAAGCAGCCATGATGCAATAGCCAATGTCATTACAGTATCATCAGTAAAATTCGAATATAACTCATATAAATTAAAATCTTTTGTTTTTATGGGAGAAAATTCCCTGGTCGAACCAATAATATCTCCACATATTGAACCTATTATACCTTTCATGAAAAAAGGTTTGTAAAAAAATTCATTTAAATATATTGAAAAATATATGAAATAACATGAAACAAAAACAAATTTTAGTTATTTTAATTGTTATTATTTTAGCCATTGTGGCTTGTTTAACTGCATTTATGCTTGTTAATTCACATAGTGGAAGTTATACAACACTTAGAATAAGTAATAGTTGTACAATAGAAGTTCCAAATGAAAAAAATACTGTAGAATCAATAAATGGTGGGATTTCAAAGTTTTCATTTAACTCTTCCAATTTAACTATCATGCATCAAAAATCAGGAAATAACAGTGAGATTAAATCACTGAATACAAAACAGATTCAAAACTCAAAGCAAATTGAAAACAATATATATTATGATAATTCTGCAGGAACATATTCAATATTTATTGAAAATAAAAATACTGGAGATTCATTATTAATTACATCAAATAACTTAGATTTATTGAAAAGAGTTTCAAACAGTGTTAAATTTTCAAAACCTACAAATACACACAACCTCAACAACACCACTGCAGACAATACTACAGACAGCAGTAGTTCAAATACAATTCAAAGCAATAATAATAACCAAGTATCACACCAAACAAGCAATAATCAGTCTAATAACAATCCAACGCCAAGTCCGAGCCCAACTCCATCAGATGGTGGTTCAGACAGTGATTCTAAAAAAGATGAGGACTCAAAATATCCTTCATTCATACCTGGTTAAAAAAATAGAAAAAAATAGAAAGATATTATGAATGTCTTTCTAATACAAAATCAGCAATGTCAGAAAGTACTTGTTTACTTGAAGAGTCAGGTAATATTTCAAGTACTTCTTTTGCCTGGTTTACAGAATCTAGTGCAAGATTTCTAGCATATTCAATTGCACCACATTTTGTTAAAATTTCAATAGCCAAATCTATATCTTCTTGTGAATTATTATCGTCTTTTAATATTTCCAATAATTTTTCACTGTCATCACCGGCAGATGAAAGACCATTGATAGCAATGATTGTCATCTTACCTTTTCCGATATCAGATCCGATAGGCTTACCTAATGTTTCTTCATCACTTGCAAGGTCAAGATAATCATCCTGAATCTGGAAAGCAAGACCTATAAGTCTTCCATATTCATACATTGCATCCACAACTTCATCTGAAGCACCGCCCATAATAGCTCCAACTTTAGTAGCTGCAGCAATTAATGCACCAGTTTTTTTGAATATCATTTCCATATATTCTTCTTCGGATACATCAAAGCGGTCTTCAAAGCCCATATCTGAAGCCTGACCTTCACATATTTTTACACAGGCATCAGCAACAGTTGCCAAAGCTTTGTTAATTTGAGCCGGAGTGTTTATTTCCGGATTGGAATTGATAATTATTTCAAATGCTTTTGAAAACAATGTGTCTCCTGCCAAAATAGCGACATCTTCACCCCAAACTTTATGTACTGAAGGCATTCCCCTTCTCATATCGTCATCATCCATGATATCATCATGAATTAATGAAAAAGTATGGATGAGTTCTATTGCAGAACCTGCTTTAAGCGCATTATCCCTTTTGCCTCCAACAGCTTCAGCAGTTATTAAACTTAAGGATGGCCTAAGCATTTTACCGCCAGCCTTAGTTAAATAAATTGAAGCTTCTTGAAGATTATTCGGAGTAATAACAGCTAATTCATCCTCAATTGTTTTAATAATATCGGATGAATAATTTCCTAAAATCTCTTTTACATCACTCATATTATCCCTCTTAACTTCTAAAAACTTGTGCCTGTGAATTTCTTAAAATATGAACATCATAACCAATTCTATATCCTTCTTCTTCAGCCAATTCACCATAAGCTGAAAGCATTGATAAATCTCCGTGAGCAGGAATGATATGCTGTGGTTTTAACATACGTAAGAATTCTCTGTGGTCTTCTCTTCCAGCATGCCCTGAAACGTGGGCATTAGGATATATTCTTGCACCTTTAGATTGTAATCTTCTCTCCATAATATGCCTGTTTGCAGCATTGGTCGGGTTTGGAATAATCGGTGCAGAAATAATAACATTATCTCCAGGTTTTATATTGAACGGAGTTCTGCCACTGGCGATTCTTGGAAGTAATGCATCAGGTTCACCCTGGTGACCTGTAGTTACAAGCAAATACTTGTCACGAGCTTCATCAGCTTCCATCAAAGCTCTGTTAACTGCTTTAGGACTTCCATAAATATTTGCATTCTTTGGCAATTTTAAAATTCCGTGCTTTTGTGCTATTCCACAGAAACGTTCCATAGACCTTCCAAGGAAAAATATTTCTCTGTGGGATTTTTTTGCAATATCAGCAATTGCCTGAACCCTTTCAACATGTGAAGAAAATGTAGTGACAATCATACCCGTTTTCTCATGCAACGGTCCCCTCATCACATCTTCCAATATATTACGTGCAATACGTTCAGAATGAGTTTTAACTTCATCGAAATTCTTTGCATTTGTAGTTTCAACAATTAATGCAAGTACTCCTTTTCTACCTAATTCTTTTAATCTTCTATAATCAGGCGGCGGAGATACTTTTTGATGATTATCAAATTTAAAATCAAGTGCATATACAATAATACCTTCAGGAGTATGTAATACAGGAAATACTGCCTGAGGTATACTGTGGGTTGCTTGAACAAATTCTAAAGTAATGTTTTTTGAAAGTTTTGTTTTTCCTCCAGGATTTAAAACTTTAATAGGGTTTTTTACTTTGAATTTACGTTCTCCCTTAATCTGTTTTTCAATTAATGCAGATGTATACGGTGTTCCAATTAACGGTGCATCATATCTATGAGCTAATTTAGCTACAGCTCCAATGTGGTCCAAGTGACCGTGAGAGAAAACTATTCCTTTTACTTTTCCATCCACATCTTTCATCAGTGTATCGTCAGGAATAACTCCCCTTTCAATTAAATCTAGACTATGCATTCTGTCAATATCCGTATCTTCATGCATACTAATTCTGTCAAGATGAATACCCATATCAAAAATAATAACATCATCACCAATCTTGACAGCAGTCATGTTTTTACCGACTTCCTGGTATCCGCCTATTGCGATTACTTCAACGCTCATATGTTTCTATCTCCTTGAATAATTCTTAGTGTTAATTCCTCGTTCATTAAGCCATTCTCTTGTTTTTCCGCGGATAATCAATTTTGATTGTTTTAATTCTTCAATGTTGTTTGCTCCAACTAAAAACATTGCTATTCTTAATGAATCATTAAATTTAGCAATAAATTGATTTAATTCCTCTTGTGAAATTGATTTCTTTAAAAACGGTAAAGCCATACCAACACTATCTGCTCCAAGAGCTATAGCTTTAGCAGCTTCAAGACCAGACCTTATTCCTCCGGATGAAATAACTGGAACATCAACTGTGTTTACAACCTCAGCAGTTGAAATAGCTGTTGGAATTCCCCAGTCCCAGAATAATTCACCAAAATACTTGTCTTCTGATCTGTATGTTTCAACAGCAGACCAGCTTGTTCCGCCGGCACCTTCAATATCAATATAATTTACTCCTGCATCAACCAGCTGTTTTGAAGTTTCAGCTGATATGCCGCAGCCAGTTTCCTTTGCCATTATTGGAATATCAACCATATCTGTAATCTGTGAAATTAATTCAAGATATCCCCTAGCATCCAAATCTCCCTCAGGCTGAATTGATTCCTGAAGAGGATTCAAATGGATAGCTAAAATATCTGCATCCAAAATTTCAATGGCTTTATTGGCCAAATTTAATTGGGGAGCGCCAATATTACCTACCAATAAACAGTCTGGTGCATTATCTCTAACAACAGAATATGTATCTTCCAATTCCGGATGTTCACATGCTGCTCTTTGAGAACCGACTCCCAAAGCAATATTATTATTTTCGGCAGCAATAGCTAATTGTTTATTAATTTCTTTAGCCGCAGGATGGCCTCCGGTAATTGCTGTTATGAATAAAGGAGAATCTAATTTTTTACCAAAAACATCTGTGGATAAATCAATTTCATTTTTATCAACTTCAGGAAGAGCATTATGTATTAATTCTATATCTTCAAAACCTGTAGTTTTATCCTTAAATTCAACATCATAATTTTTACAAATTAATAAATGCTCTAATTTTCTATTAGAAATCATGCTTTACTCCTTGAAATAACAGTTCCTTTAACATCTTCATCTTCTAAAACTTTATAAATATTATCTTCAATTTCAGCATTTATTATCTTAGATTCTATCCCCAAATCCGCTAAAAACAATAGTTCTTTAATTTTTCCAACCATACCACCTGTTACATCAACATTGGTAGTTCCTTCTAATGCGTCCAAATCTTCAATTGATGAGAATTTTTCATAAAAAACAGCATCATCATGTGTTTTAGGATTCTTATTATATACTCCATCGACATCCGTACCCAAAACAACTGTTTCAGGGTTTAAATTTCTTGCCAAATATTGAATAATCTGATCGCCGGAAATAACGCAAAATTCCAAATCAGTATCCAATACAACATCCCCGTAAATAACCGGAATGAATCCTTTTGATAAATAGTTTTTAAAAATATCCAAATTACCTTCAGTAATCCTTTTGGAACTGGCAGTGATAAATGAAGAAGCAGGAATTGCAATAACAGGCAAACCCTGAGAAATAAACTCTTCACAAATAAGCATGTTTAATTTCTTAACCGCATTTTGAATTTCACAAAAACCAATTCTTTTTTGAGGATATTCACTTTCATCAAAATCCTGACCTATTTTATATTTTTTTGCAGGAGGATGACCGAAAGAACCTGCACCATGAACTATAATCAATTCCTTTGATGAATTATCCAGAGATTTTTTAATTTCACCGGCAATTCTTTTTAAGTTAACAGAATCAACTTCACTTTCTGGTGCATCCTTATTTGTTAAGATACTTCCACCAATTTTTAGAATAAACATTGAAATCACATATAAACCCTAGAAGAAACTCCACGTTTAGAAAAATTGACTTTTAAAACATTATCCTGTTTTGAAATACCTTCTGAAACCTCTTTGGATTTACCTGGACAAAGGGCGATAATACTTCCGCCACCACCTGCACCGGTAATTTTAGAACCTATTGCTCCACATTCCCTAGCAGTATAAACCATACGAGATAATTCCACAGTATTTACTCCTAAAACATCTAAAAAACCGTGGTTAATATTCATCAATTCCCCTATTTTTTTATAATCCTTTTTAAGAATAGCCTGTTTACCATAATTAGTTAAATTACCCATAGCAGTAATAACCGGATTAATAATTTTGGAATTTCTGGATTTAAGATTCTTAACATCTTTTACCATTTTACCAGTATTACCGTGTTTTTTGGTATAACCTACAACAAAAGGAGCATTGAAATTAACATTAAATGGTTCAAAAGTCTTATTTCTGGATAAATAAACAATCCCACCATTAGTTGATACTAATGTATCCAAAGGAGATGCAACACCCTGAACTGCCTGTTCAACCATATGTGCATCATGAGCAAGGGATTTCTTATTAAAACGAATATTATGATATCTGTATAAAGCCGCAAGGGTTGCAACAGTAACTGCAGCAGAAGAACCTAATCCGGAACCAATCGGTATTTCAGAAGACAAAGTCATAACAATTGGACTATGATCATGAACTCTATGAAAAGCTTCTAAAATATATCTAATGATACCTGGTTTTCCTTTTTTCAAAATATAAGATTTACGGCGAGTATCCAACTCTACTTCAAAATTCAAATCATAAGATTTCAAAATAGACTTATCATTATAAGATTTTTTAATCTCAACATAAGCTCTTTTATTTATCGCACCAGCAATAGCAGGTTCTCCATATACAACAGAATGTTCACCAAATAAAATCATTTTTGCCGGAGCAGAAGCAATAGCCTTCATAATGACACCTATTTAAAAATACCTGAAGCATAACCTACAACAGAAGTTAAATCTCCGGTTACATCACCACTTGTTTTATATTGAAAAATCTCACAGATATGCTTGTCACACATCTTGGAAAGAGCGATAGTAGTCATAACTGGACCATAACCACACATAGTTATATTATACTGAATAATTTCCTCATAAAGCTTAAACTCATTCATGTGTTTAATATCCTCTAAAACAAAGCCATCAACTTTATTGGCTTTTTCTTGAGTGTTAAAATGGGATAAATCAGTGCTTGCAATAACGCAATAGGACTTATTTAACTTTTGAGCCGCGTCAAATATTGCTTTTGCAAGGTCATTGGAAGCTGAAAAAGATTGGGAACCCATGACAATAGGCACTATTTTAAAATCATTGCTGAAATATTGTAAAAAAGGAAGCTGCACTTCAATAGAGTGTTCAAAAAGATGAGCATCAAAATCAGGAGATGCCGCATCTGAACATTCAATAATTGAATCGGCAAAATCTTCATCAATTTTTACATTGCCTAAGGGAGTAATCCATTCCCCTTCATTGAAAACTGAAATTTCACTACCATAACCAGTATGATTAGGACTTAATATAATAAAAACTTCAGGAAAACCGTTTTGAACTATCTGACAATAGCCATGGGAAGCTACTGAACCAGAATAAATATAACCTGCATGTGGAACCATAACATTGATAGGATAATCTTTACCATCAAAAGTTTTTAATTCAGGTATTAATCCGACCCCAAATTTACTCATGAAACAATCTTCAATTGTTTTTTTGAGTGTTTCTGGATTATCCGGATAAAATGATCCGGCTACAGCAGGTTTTCTTATCATTTAATTCACTTAGAATTTAAGTTCGAAATCGGTTGCTTCGATATCTAAATCTCCATCTTCTGGAATGTCTCCTCTTTCTCTTAAGATTTGTCTTGCAAGTAACCAGTAAACTAAAGCAATAGCTTTTCTACCTTTATTGTTAACAGGTACTGCAATATCTACAAAACTGAGTAAGTTTTCAGTATCACATAATGCAATAACAGGAATACCGTTTTGTTTTGATTCGAGAACTGCTTGTGCATCTGATCTTGGGTCAGTTACAACAATAATTTTAGGTTCAATGAATTTTGCATAATTAGGATTGGTTAAGGTACCTGGAATGAATCTGCCAGGAATAGTTTTTGCACCAGTGATTTCACCGAATTTTTTAACAGGAGCCTGACCATATTGTCTGGTTGCTACTACTAAAATGTCATCAGGATCGTATTTTGCTAATAATTTAGCGATTTGTCTGATTCTTTCATCGGTTTTTTGAATATCTAATACGTATAAACCGTCAGATCTTACTCTGAATATATATTTTTCCATATCGCTTGTTTTTTGCTGGGTTCCAATGTGTAAACCAGCTGCTAAGTAACTGTCTAATTCAATTAATAATTCATTTGTCATATTTAATATCTCCTTAAGTCTTTATTTAAAAGTCATCTTCAACTTTCACACATTCTTCCGGACATACGTCCATACATACTTCACAATAACTGCATTCATCAGGGTCAACTATTTCAATTTTATCCCCTTTAAGAACTAAAACTTCCATAGGACAAACATCAGCACATTCAGCGCAGTCACTGCCTTTACATTTTGAATAATCGATAGTTATTTTTGACATATTTCAATCTCCATAATTAAAATTGACCCATTTTCGGATTTGGAAGTTCCTCTTCAATGCGTATTAATTCGTTTAATTTAGCTATCCTTTCTCCACCAATAGCTCCTGTTTTAATCATAGGTGAAGCAAAACCAACAGCCAAATGAGCTATTGTATCATCAGTTGTTTCACCAGACCTGTGAGATACTACAGGCACTATATTATGTTGTTTAGCTAATTTAACAGTCGCATAAGTCTCAGATAATGAACCAATTTGATTCGGTTTAATGATAATTGCATTTGCTGCATTCATTTTAATACCTTTTAATAATAATTTTTTATTTGTTACAAATAAATCATCACCACAAATTAGGCATTTATCGCCAACTTTTGAAGTTAATTGAGCAAAGCCTTCGAAATCAGATTCGTCAAATGGATCTTCTACATAAAACATATTGTAAGTATCAATAATGTCTTTTACAAACTCAATTTGTTCACCGGTATCTCTTTCGACACCATCTTGAGCATATACATATTTCTGTTTTTCTGAATTCCATAATTCAGAAGCAGCCATATCTAAAGAAGGTCTTATTTCAAGACCTAATTCATCACCAACTTCTTCACATGCCTTAGCTAAAATTTCTAATGCATTATCGTTAGTAATGTTTGGTACCCATCCACCTTCATCTCCTTTTCCACCTGTGAAATCAGAGTCTTTGGATTGGATAAGTCCTTTTAATTTTTTGTGAACTGAAGCATTAGCGAAAATTGCATCAACAATATTTTTGGCTCCAACAGGAACAACTAAAAATTCCTGAATGTCAGGTGCATTAATACCTGCATGAGCTCCACCATTCATCATATTTCCAAGAGGAAAAGGTATTTCATTAACCCAGTTACCTCCCAAATACTTATACAATGGCATATTGGATGAAGCCGCAGCTGCTTTAGCAACAGCCATGGAAACTGCTACAGTAGTATTTCCACCAATAGCTGATAAATTTTCAGTTCCATCTACTTCTCTTAATACTTCGTCGATAGTAGTAATGTCATTGGCATCCATACCAATAAGTTCAGAAGCAATAAAATCTTCCACTTCACGTACGATAACATCCACACCACCTTCAGGGAATGAGACCACTTCCCTTGAACCGGTACTCGCTCCACTAGGTGCAGCAGCTCTACCAAAGCCGTTCCAAGTAGTTACGTCTACTTCAACGGTAGGGTTACCTCTGCTGTCCAGAATTTTTCGAACTTGGACATCTTCTATTACACTATCCAAAAAAAACACCTCAGTGTCAGTTGATTTATTACCACATGACCTATAGTCCTTAAAAATTAGTAAGTTTCTTTATAGAGCCATTATGGTATTTTTTATTTTTTAATAAATTTAATGGAATAAATAGATTAACTATTTATTCATCATTTCTAATTACATCTAATGGTAAAACCCCTTGAACAAGTTCCTCATGAGCAATATCAATAGGATCCAAAGAACCTTTAATTTCAACTTTTGGTTTTGCACCCATAGATATTTGAATTGCTCTAGCTCCAAGAAGTCTAGCTTTTTCAAACCTTGTTAAGTCTTCTATTTCCATGAATATTACTTCCAATTAAGTTTTATTTTACCAAGAGTAATTTTATATAATTATATATCCCTACAACTTGTAAAATTATTCCCATGTTTCAACATGAGAAATTAACATTCTTCTACAACAGTATCTGGTTAAACCTAAATCATCTAAAATATCTTTAGATTTTTCACCTTCAGCAAGTCTTTTGTTGTATTCATCAAAATATGCTGATACTGGTTTTCCACAACTTAAACATCTTATAGGAATCATTTAAATCATCTTTTATATATTTTAATAAAATATAAAAGTACAGAATAAAATTATCTGTAACTTTTTTGTTTACGTGCTCTTGCTCCAGGACCACCGTATTTTTTAGGTTCAGAACGTCTTGGGTCACCTACTAACATGGTTCTGTCATATTGAATGAATTTTTCTTTTAAATTCATATCCTGTGACCATTGTACAAGTCCTTTAGCAATAACCATACGTGCGGCTTCTGCTTGACCCATTACTCCTCCACCAATAACATTGATGTTAATATCAACTTCATTAGCTAAATCTCCAGCTAATCTTAATGGTTCTTGTAATTTTAAATTAGCAAGTTCTGGAGAGTAAAGTTCTAAAGGAACTCTGTTGATTCTAACTTTACCGGTTCCTTCTTTAACAGTACCACGAGCAATAGCTGTTTTACGTTTTCCACTTGTATGAATAACTTTAACCATAATCACACATCCATTTATCTAAAAGGTAGCTCCTAAAAGTTTGGAGATTTCACCTAATTCAATACCTTTTTTAAGATTTTTGTATTCTGCTTCAGGAACTGATTGAAGTTCTGCATCAGCATATTCAGCAGGTACACCTACAAATGCTTTTAAACCTTTGTATGCAGTTTTACCTTTTGATTTTTTGAAAGGTAACATTCCTCTTACAGTTCTTCTAAATATATCATCTGGTCTTCTAGGATATTTAGGACCTAAATCACGAGGGTTGGAGATACTTGCTCTGTCCACTCTTTGTTTGTATTTAGCATAAGCCCAATCCTTATTACCAGTTAACATAATTTTTTCAGCATTAATAATTACTACTTCTTCGCCTTCTAAAAGATTTTTACTAGTAATACTAGCTAATCTTCCTAAAACGCATCCTTCTCCGTCAATAATCATCATGTTAACACCCTATTTATTCAATGATCCTAATGTTTGATCCTTTAGGATTAGTTTCGATTATCTCATCAATTGAGATGCATTCCCCACCAGCACTTTCAATTTTTTCCTGTGCTTTAGCTGAGAATTTTAATGCTACAACATTTACTTTTTTGTCTAATTCGCCATTAGATAAAACTTTACCAGGTACTAAAATAGTTTCATCTGCTTCAGCATGTCTATTAATATTAGATAAGTTTACTTCTGCAGTTCTCCTATTTGACCTACTAAGTCTACTAGCAACATCTTTCCAAATAGCTGCATCTTCACTTTTTGATTGTTTATTAAGTTTATTAATAAGTTCAATAAGGTTAGGATTAGTTTTGATAATTTTCTTACTCCTCCTTCTCACTAAAACTGATAAATTTATCTGCTTTTTCACCTAATTTATCACAAGCGGTTAATAACACTTCTTTAGGAGGCATTGATCCATCAGTTTCAATTCTAAATATGAAATCATTTTCACGATATCCTATGTTAATATAACTGTTTTCAGGTGCTCCGTTAGCAGCAGCCCTGTTAATAGAAGCCCTTACACAACTTTTACACATTGAACAGTCTGATGACAAGAAACTGCCGTCATCTGATTCTACAAGTTCACCGTCTTCAAAGACTTTGACTTTTTTTGACCTTTTATCAGATTTCAAGACACCTCTAGGACATGCATCAGCACATTCATAATCAATGTCCACTGCATCATTAAAAGTAATTTCAGGATATTGTTTGTAAGCGCAAACAGTAGTTGGCATCCATTTTACATGATTTTTTCCGTAACCAACTTTTGCATAAGCTTCCACATTAAGTTCTTCATCTTCTTTAAGTTTAACAATAGGAATTGTATCGTATACCGGTTTAATTTTTGAGTCTGAAGATATTAAATCCTTAGAATAAACTACCTTAGGTCCAATTTCATTTAAACTGAAAGCAATACCATTATCATGTTCAAACCAACCGTCATCTTCCGGCAATAATAATCCTTCAATTGCATCTAAATCTGAAACCAAAGGAGTTAAACCAAGTCTATGAGCAAGTACCTCATTAAACATTGCAGAATCATTTCTTATAATATTTACATCTTCAATAGCTATTTTAGGAACATTAACCATAGCTGCTCTTCTAATAGCATTTACAAAAGGTACTTCTGCATCACGGATAATGAAAACGATTTCATCATCAGTTTGGCTTTTTACTTCTATCTCCATATTAAACCCTTCCAATTATACTCTTCTTCCTCTTTTACCACCAGGTCTTCCAGTACCGTCGTGAGGAATTGGAGTGATATCTTCTATCTTACCAATTTTAATTCCAGCTCTTGCTAAAGCACGGATAGTAGCTTGTGCACCAGGTCCAGGACTTCTAGGTCCATTTCCACCAGGAGCTCTTACTTTAATATGTAATCCAATAAATCCTTTTTCTTTAGCATCATCAGCTATTCTGGTTGCTGCAGCCATAGCTGCGAAAGGTGAGGATTGTTGTCTGTCTGCACGAACAACTTTTCCACCAGACCATTGTGAAATAGTTTCAGCACCAGTAATATCTGTTACAGTAATAATAGTGTTATTGAATGATGAGTAAATATTAGCTATACCCCATTTTTCATCT
>ONIK01000118.1 GCA_900317865.1 uncultured Methanobrevibacter sp.
CTATAAATATCATTATTCCAATTATAGCACTACTATGCTGTTTAAATATATGGTCAACTGCCGCCATATTAACTTTATATCTCTTTTTATCATCAGTAACGGCCGATGTGATAAGAATAATATGGAAATATTTACTTAAAGACAAATATCTAAATTTCATTCCGAAGTGTCACAAAAAAGGTATTTTAGCACTCATTATCTTTGCAGTCATCATAATAAGCGGTGTTTATGGAATGAATCATATTGAATTAACTGAATATAATTTAACTACGGATAAAATAGACAATGAGTCATATTCTATTGTTTGGGTTAGTGATGTTCATTACGGAACTATTCAAAATCCGCAATTAGTTAAAGAAAGCATTTCAAAAATAAATGACCTGAAACCGGATATTGTTGTTTTGGGCGGTGATATTGTCGATGAAAGAACATCTAAAGAAGACATGACAGAAATATTTAAAGAATTGGGACAAATCAATTCAACATACGGCACATATTATGTCTTCGGAAATCACGATACCCAGCCATCATCAACAGACTATGAAAATGGAAACCGAACATTTAGTGATGAAGAATTGAATAAAACAATAAGAGATAACGGAATAACTATTCTTTGTGATGAAAAAACAAAAATAAATGACGATATTGTTTTAGTAGGCAGAAGTGATGGATCCTGGGAAGATAGGATTGACAGGATTGATACTTGCAAAATACTTAACGAAAGTGATTTATCAAAATATGTTGTTGTTTTAGACCACCAACCTGTAGAGTATGAAGAAAATTCACGCCAGGGTGCTGATTTACAAATTTCAGGCCACACTCATGGAGGACAGCTATTCCCATATGCAATTTTTGAAAAGTTAATGGGCCATTTAATTTATGGTGAATATCATTTTGGAAATATGGAACAGATTGTATCATCCGGTTTGACCGGATGGGGATGGCCGATGAGAAATGAAGCCAAATGTGAATATGTTTTAATCAATATTAATTGAAAATTTTAATACTAAAAACTTCTTTGAGTCTAGTTATTAATGCAAATGAATTAATTAGTTTATAATTAAAAGAGCATTTCAGTTTAAAGAAGTCTAAGAATTCTTGCACAAGTTAAATATTATATAACAAAATAACCAAAAAAATATAATAATTATAAAAAGGTGAAAAAATGTCAAAAATGTCAAAAATCGTGGAATACACACTGGAAAAAAGACATCCGGAATACCTCGTGAGTGCAGAAAGTGCCCGTGAACATATGCATAAGCGTTCTTTAGAGGAGGACAATGAATTTAAAATACCAAAAAGAATATATCACTCCAAAGTTAAAAGTAAAAATCTGTTCAACTGCCAGACACTCATATTCAATGGCGCTGAAGATTGCAGTCACATTGTCATATATCTTCATGGAGGAGCATATGTAAATGAAATCATGATTCCCCACATATCCTTTTGTGACAGACTTGCAAAAAAGATTAACGGTACAGTATTTGCTCCATTGTATCCACTTGCTCCAAATCACACATATGAGGAGACCTATGAAATCATTGAAAAGCTGTACAAACATCTTTTAGATATGGGCAAACCAATAACCATAATGGGAGACTCTTCCGGAGGAGGACTTTCTGCAGCATTTGCACAATATCTTGCCGCCAATGATTTACCACAACCTGAAAATCTAATTTTGATATCACCATGGGTTGACGTGTCAATGTCAGGAAACTACGATGATGTTGAAAAAGACCCAATGAGTGGAGTTGATGGTCTTAGAGAACTTGGAAGAGCCTGGGCAGGCGATTTGGATCTAAAAGACTACAAAGTAAGTCCCCTATTTGGAGACGTAAGTAAGCTTTCTAGAACAACAATATTCGTTGGAACACACGAACAGATTTATCACGATGTTGTCAACTTCTACAACAAGCTAAAAGATAACAATATAGATGTCGAGCTCAATGTCGGAGAAGAAATGAACCATGTATATCCAGTTTATCCTCTTGTTCCAGAATCAAAAGAAGCATTTAACCATATTGTTGAAAGAATTTTAGAAAAAAACTAATCTATAAAGAAAAAAAGAGTTACTTGGAAGTAACTCACAAGTTTTCATTGAAAAATTCTGCAATCTTTTCAAATGGGATTACATCAGTTTTATAATATAAATCCGTGTGAACAGCATCCGGAATAATCATTAACTCCTTATTGTCTCCGGTCAATTTTGCAAATTCATCTTCTGAAAAATATCTGGAATGTGCATTTTCACCATGAATCATTAAAATCGGTGTTCTGATTTCATCAGAGTAAGCTATAATCGGTTGGGATATGAATGACATACATCCTATTACATTCCATCCGTCATTTGAACCTGGTGATCTTGGGTGATATCCCAAAGGTTCAATGTAAAAGTCATGATAATCCTTTACAAATTGCGGCAATTCATCAGTCACTTCTTTTATTACACCACCGGCTTTTGCATATTCACCATTTTTAAAGTCTTCCGTTCTTTGATTGTTTAAGGCAACTTTCATTTCATACCTTGCATCAGCGTTATCATCTGCATCATAATATCCCTTTGCAGTAATACGGGTCATATTATACATTGTTGATGTAACTGTTGCTTTAATACGAGTATCAAGAGATGCTGCATTTAAAGCCATTCCACCCCATCCGCAGATTCCGCAAATTCCGACCCTTTCACCGTCAACATCATCTGATGTAACAAGATAGTCAACTGCAGCCTGAAAATCCTCGGTATTGATGTCAGGAGATGCCATGTCACGAGGTTCACCGGAACTTTCACCAGTAAATGAAGGATCAAAAGCTATTGTTAAAAATCCCATTTCAGCCAAAGTTTGGGCATAAAGACCGGAAACCTGTTCTTTTACAGCGCCGAATGGTCCTGCACATGCAATAGCTGGCAATTTACCTTTGGAATCTTTTGGTTTATATAAATCTGCAACCAAAGTGATTCCGTACCTATTTTTGAATGTTATTTTTTCATGATTTACCTTATCGCTTTTGGGAAAAACCTTATCCCATTCTGTTGTTATTTCAATATTATCCATTGTAATTACCTGTTTTATATTTTTTAATGAAATTTATAATCATTTTAAACTAAACTCTAATGTAACATTACCTGACCCCAAAACTTCTTTTAGCTTATTGGAGTCAACATTATCTATTTTTCCAAGTTTTGTATAGCTCCATGAATGGGAACCGTAAAACAAGGATAATTTATCCCCCTGATATAGAACAATATCTCCAGGATTGGTAGCTACATTTTCATCATTTGTCGGAAGTGAAAAACCCAGATTACCCACTTTTTCAAAGCCACCATACTCTGATGCATTGACTGTGACATTTCCTTTTTTCAATTCTTTAATAAATTCCTGTGTGGCAGAATTGTTTTCCAACTTAACATCAAATACATCATCATTGATTTTGACTTTAACCAGATTATCCACACTATCATCCCCGCTTACTGCAGTGCAAGCAACTAAACCAAGCATAACTATTAAAACAATTTTTTTAATGTAAGACATAATGTCACCTTGAAAATAATGATTAATCGCACAATTTAAATTATATACTATGGTATTAATAAATGTTGCTATTGACAACAATTAATTTATCAAGATTAACTGCCGCGACAATTATTTAAAATATTTCATTTAAAAATGTACATGAACAGCCGAAAAACAAACTAATTTTTTATGAGATTACAGTTAATGAAATATAGATTCCATCAAATTATAAGAAAT
>ONIK01000081.1 GCA_900317865.1 uncultured Methanobrevibacter sp.
CTGATTGTTATATAAAATTGTCCTGTATCGCTGTAGACAGTAGTTTTATATTTATCATCTAGATTAACATATACTGGGCCGTGATACTCTGGATTCCATGTAACATGAAAGCGAAAGCTGTCTCTACATGAAAAGTATCATTTGATTCTATTTTAAAATTTGGGTATATTTTTCCAAAATTATTTTGACTGGCTAAATTAATGTTGCCATCATCAGTTAAATTTGTGTAGTTTTCATTCGCATTCACTTCAGCTGAAACAACCGGATATAAGCAACAGATAAAAATGATTATTGATAAAGCCATTATTTTTATATGTTTCATTTTATCACCTTATTTTTTTCAAAAAAATATCTTAAATTCTTTTATGTAACTGCTTTAATATAATCATCATCGAATGCAAGCACTTGCTTGCAATGTAGATTGTATATGCTGGAAAATATAATAAGTTTTGGTTGAATAACTTAAATAAGTAGATTTTAATTTAAAAAGAGATAATATGGGGTGTTTAATTCGCACTTTTAAACACCTTGTATTTGGAAAATTATTTGGCAGTAAAATTTCCCGTTTTTAATTAAATTAGTAAATTGTGAAAAACTAATTTAATGATTGAAAAGTTTTATGGACAATAATGTGTTTGGGTAATGTATTTTTAGGTACTCCTAAACTTTACATCCCTGTTTATAATATTGGATGTATTAATATATAAAACTTTCTATTTTTTTAGGTATTCCTAAATTTTAAAAAAATGTTTATATAATACTTTAATTAATATAATAATAAAGCCTTAACTATTGTTAAATCATTAATGTAATGGAGATAAAACTATGTCAATTTATGATTTTGAAGTAAAAGACGGTGAAGGAAACATGATTTCCTTAAAAGAATACGAGGGTAAAGTATTATTAATTGTTAATTCAGCAACAAAATGTGGTTTTACTCCACAATACACTGAATTAAATGAAATTTATGCTGAATTTAATGAACAAGGTTTTGAAATCTTAGATTTTCCATGCAATCAATTTGGTAAACAGGCTCCGGGTTCAACTGAAGAAATTGCCGAAGTTTGCCGCAATAAATGGTTAGTGCCTTATCAAATATTTGATAAAATTGATGTAAATGGAGAAAATGCAGATCCATTATTTGAATACCTTAAAAATGAACAGCCATTTACAGATATTACTGGAAAAGGTGCAACAAAACTCAAATTAGTTTTAAAAGCAATGGACAGACATTATAAAGATAATAATGATATTAAATGGAATTTCACTAAATTTTTAGTTGACCGTGAAGGTAATGTTGTTCGAAGATTTGAACCAACTGAAGATTTGGCTGATGTAAAAGCTGCTATTAAAGATTTATTATAATCTTTAATCTTTTTTTTATTTTGGGTTATGTTACTATGGAAAAATATGATATAATTATTGTTGGAGCAGGTCCTGGAGGCCTTACTGCAGGAATTTATGCTGGACGTCAGGGAACAAAAAATCTGATTCTTGATAAGGGTCTTGCAGGTGGAATAGGACGTGAAGTTCCTGAAATGGAGAATTACCCTGGTTTTGATAATATTTCCGGTTTGGAATTAATTGAAAAAATGAAAGCTCAGGCTATTAAAAATTGTGAACTTCATGAAAATGAAAATGTTTTGGAAATTACTAAAAATGGAGATGATTTTACAGTTAAAACCGATAACGATTCTTACTTAAGTAAATCAATTATTTTAGCAACAGGAAGCTCCCATAGACAACTTAATGCCAAAGGTGAAGATAAATTTAAAGGAAAAGGCGTTAGCTATTGTGCAACCTGTGATGGATTTTTCTTTCAAGGAAGAGACATAATAATGGTCGGCGGAGGAAATAGTGCTCTACAGGAAGCATTGTATCTGGATAACCTAGGTGCAAATGTTACTTTAGTTCACAGAAGAGATGAATTTAGAGCTCAAAAACACCTGCAAAATCAAATAGAAGAAAAGGGTATTAATGTTATTTATAATGCTGTTGTTGAAGAAATAAAAGGTGATATGCTTGTTGATTCAGTTGTTTTAAAAGATACAAAAACTGGTGAATTAACAGATCTTCCAATAAGTGGAATATTTATAAGTGTTGGTTATATTCCACATACTGAACTTGCAGAACAGTTAGGTGTTAATTTAGATGAATCAGGTCATATTATAATTGATACTGAACAAAAAACCAATATTGAACATGTTTATGCAATCGGTGATGTCTGTGTCGGCCTGAAACAGTGGGTTGTGGCATGCGGGGAAGGTGCTGTTGCAGCAACTTCAGCATATCATGATTTGAATGGTGTCGACTAATTTTTTTGATTTTTTTTTAAAAGACATTGAGTTTTGATAATAAGTTTATTTATATTTAAAATTAAAAATTAGGATTTTGAATGATTATTTTCAATCAAAATCTAATTCACTTTTTTCATATTCTTTTTTTCCATTATATATGTCCAAATCAATGGATTTATTTTTGAATGAAACAATTATTGTGCAAATTGCATCTCCGGTTACGTTTACCGCTGTTCTGATCATGTCTAAAATACGGTCTATTCCCATAATCATACCAATTGCCTCTATAGGCAAACCAACTGAATTGAATACCATGGTTAGTGTAACGAGTCCAACTGATGGAACACCTGCAGTTCCAATTGAAGCCATCACTGCAGTAAAAATAACTGTTATTAATGCAGAAAGTCCCAAATCAATACCAAAAGCTTGGGCTGTAAACATGACTGCACAACCCTGCATTATTGAAGTTCCATCCATGTTAATAGTAGCACCTAATGGTATTGTAAATGAAGATACTTCTCGTGAAACTCCAAGTTCTGATAATTTTTCTAAATTTAAAGGTATTGTTGCATTTGAAGTTGATGATGAAAATGCAAAAAACATAACTGAAACAAATTTTTTAAAGAATATAATAGGGTTCAATCTTGTAAATATAATTAGTAATGCAGGATAAACAATGAATATTTGTATTGCTAGGGCTATAATTACACATACAAAATATTTGCCTAATGGAATCAGACCCTCGAAACCTAAACTACCAAATGTTTTAGCCATTAAACAAAAAACACCTATAGGAGCAAATTTCATCACAAGGGATGTCATTTCCATCATAATTGTATTAGATTGCTGGAAAAACTTATTAACTACATCGGTTTCATCTTTTAATTTAGCTAAAATTAGACCAATAATCAGTCCAAATATGATTACTGGTAACATATCTCCGTTAGCAAGTGAATTAATTGGGTTATCTGGTATTATATTTAAAAGTGTATCTGCAACTGTTTGATTAACGGCAACCTGTGATGATGCTGTAGAATTTGCTGCCATATTTAAACCAATACCTGGTTGAATCAAACTGCCTATAAAAAGTGCAATACTGACAGCCAATGCAGTTGTTAAAATGTAAATTATTATTACTCTTCCACCTATTGTACCTATTTTTCTAATGTCTGAAAGTGATGCTGCTCCGACTACAATCGAACAGAAAACAAGTGGTACAACTAACATTTTCATTAATCGAATAAATCCGTTTCCTCCTAAATAGAAAACATTATTGATTAATACTATATTTTTAATAAATGGATCAGTTACATAAAAATTTAAAAATAAACCAAAAAAAAGCCCCAAAACCATGGAAATCATTATCCATCCACTTAAGTCTATTTTTTTTAGTTTATTTCTCATTTTAACTCACCTATTTGATTAATTATATAAATAAAATTTAGGAGGGTATTTTCCTAAATTAATTTTTGAATTTCTTCACGGACAATTTTATTAACTAGACCGCCGTCTGCTTTACCTTTAAGCTGTTTCATACACATTCCCATTAAAGGCCCCATAGCTCCCATTTGACGTTCTTTAACCATTCCTTCATTTTGAGCTACAATGTCTGCAATGATTTTAGCCACATCATCTTCACTCATCATGGTTAAATTGTTTTTCTCAGCTATTTCAGCAATATCATCATCAGGGGTTTTGATTGTTTCGACAGCTAGTTTACGAACACTATCTTTTGCAATTTTACCTTCAGATAAAAGAGTAAATATTCCTTTATAATGTTCTAAAGTTAATATATTAACATCATAACCTTCTCTTTTGATTTCACGTAAATCATATGCAAGAAGTGATGCTACCGGTGTTGCATCTACATCAACATCCGCTAAAATAGCTTCAAACATATCTGCTTCTTGTCTTTTAACAAGTTGTGTTGCTAAATCTTCACTTAATTTATACTCTTTAATAATTCTGGCCTGTTTAACATCAGGTAATTCTGGTAAATTATTTGCAATAGGTTCAATTCTATCTTCAGTAATTTTAAATAATGGAATATCAGTTTCAAGATACATCCTGTTTGCTGTTGGAAGAGGTCTCATGTATTCGGTGTTTCCATCATCCAAAGCTTTACGGGTTTCCTCTACAACACCTTCTAAACCTAAAGCAGCTCTTCTTTTAACTTCTTCTAATGCAGAAATAGCTATGTCTTCATCATGAGCTACAATAATAAATGCATCATCATCACCAATATTTAAGAATTCTGTGACTTTATCAACTTCATCTTGTGTAATGCCGTAAGCAGGTAATTCATCAGAGTGGAAAATACCTGAAACTCCACGTTTTTTTGCATAACTTGCAATTTCAGTTCCAAATCTTCTGCCTGGCTGTACTTCACGACCAATTAAACCGTTGTATCCTTTCAATACAACCGCTTTGATAGTTTCGGCAGATTTTAAAATTTTGGATTCGGTATCTACAAATAAGTCATCTAAAGTATGGATCTCTTCTAAGACTTCTGCATTTCTTTTTTCAAGTTCTTCTTTAATGTCGATTAATACTAATTGTCTTTGAACTTCTCTTTCAACAATTTCTGACATCAAATCCAAATCCTGAACACCTTTGATTTCAACACGAGCGCCTTTGGCAATTGAAATGTTTAAATCTTGTCTGATTGTTCCAAGTCCTCTTTTAACGTTGGTACTTCTTAAAATTTGTCCAAGCATATATGCAACTTCACGAACTTGGGCAGGGTCATGCATAGATGGGTCTGTTGTAATTTCAGCTAAAGGAATACCTAATCTGTCTAATCTGAATTCTGTAAATCCGTCTTTGGTTTCAATCCTTCTTGCAGCATCTTCTTCTAGACCTAAACTTTCAATAACAACTCTTCCGTATGGTGTGTCCAGATATCCGTCAGTTGCAACCATACCTGTTCTTTGAAATCCACCAGTGTTACTTCCATCAATTACCTGTTTTCTCATTGTATGGAATTCATCTACAATATGCATATTCATTAAACATGCAATTGTAATACAAATATCTAATGCTTCTTCATTTAAACTGTGTGGTGGTTCATCATCGTTTTCAACAAGACAAGTATGTTTTTCAAAGTTTTCATATTTGAAATTAAGACCTCTTAATGATTCTTGCAGTGCTGCACGATCAATTTCTCCAAGCTCTGATTGTGTTGGTCTTAATTTTCTCTGAATTAATTCGTTATAATCATCATCAACAAGTTCTGTTTTACATGGACAGAATAATTTATGCTCACTGTTTAATTGTTGGTGAATTTCAAGTCCCATTTTTAATCCTAATTCATTATAATCCATATTATCACCTTAATTTAAAAAATCTTTAATTGATGATTTAACACTAAATTCACCTGCAATATTAGTTTGCATAATCTCTTTTACTTTATTGTAATCATCACTTTGACCTAATGCCCAACATAATTTGACATATGCTGTTTCAGGAGTCATGTCTTGAGCTGAAATTACTCCAGCATCAATTAATTCACGGCCTGATGAGTAGACATTCATATTGATTCTACCATAAAGACACTGTGATGTCATGATTACAGGGATATTTTCATCTTTTGCTCTTTTAAATGAACCAATTAATTCATTTGGAGTATGTCCAAGACCAGTACCTTCGATAACAAGTCCTTTATATCCTTTATCAATATGATATTCAATAAAGTCTTTTGAAATTCCAGGAAAACTTTTTACAAGTCCAACTTTTTCTTCAATATTAGTATTGACTTCTAATTCATTTTCTCCACGTTTGGTATATGAATATTCCGGATTGATGTTAATTTTTTTGTTTTCGATTTTAGCTATTGGTTGGGCATTAATGCTTCTGAAGGTGTCTCTTCTTGAAGTGTGCATTTTTCTAACCTTTGTACCCTTGTGTAAATAAGTAAAGTTATCATTTAAACTTCCATGCATACAGACACATACCTCTGCAATATCTCCTTTAGCAGCAATAACTGAATCAATTAAATTGATGTTAGCATCACTTGAAGGTCTGTCTGAACTCCTTTGGGCTCCGGTAATAATAACTGGAACGGGAGTTTTCAGCATAAAGCTCAATGCGGCTGATGTGTAGTGCATTGTATCGGTACCATGTGCTATTACAATACCGTCAGCACCATCTGAAATATCATTGGCTATTTCTTCAGCTGCTTTAACCCAGTATTCATGTTTCATGTCTTCACTAAAGATATTATATAGTGCTTTTACATTGTAATTGGCATAATCCAATAATTCAGGGTTTGCTTTAACTAAATCTGATGCTGTAAATTTTGGATATACTGCTCCAGTCCTATAGTCAATTACTGATGATACTGTACCACCGGTTGATATGACTGATATATTTTCTTTGGATGGATCTTTTGGAATTTCACTTTCATCATAACCGATTTTAGGTTTATCTCCTTTTTCTACAAGCTCTGCTGTAGTGTTATCAATAGCTACACCAATATTGTAACCGCTTGACAATTTTAAAACTAGAAATCCATCTTCAGCATCTTCAGGACGGTCTAATAATATACCTGTATAGGAAATATCTTCTTTATGTACTTTAATTGTATCTCCTATACTTAAATTGTAATTTTCAATGTATTTTTCACTGTTTTCTTTATATGTCATTAAATCACACTATGAATTGTTCTTAATCCATTCTGCTCCGGCATGTAAAACATCAATGTTAACATCCACTACTTTAGGTTTGGATGCAAACATTTCTTTAATTGCATTTTCATAGGATTCTGTTTTTAAAACATCTCCTAATTCAGTTAATGCACCTAAAAGAGCAGTATTTGCAGTTTTAGCATTTCCATGTTCTTCTGC
>ONIK01000013.1 GCA_900317865.1 uncultured Methanobrevibacter sp.
AAGGGCAAGCACTACAATAACAACTACCCTAGATAAATTTTCAGAGATCATACCATGTTTTTCACCAGAAGAAGCATTTAAATTAAGAAAGGAAACCGGAGGAGTTATTGCCGGTGAACGCAAGGGCGCTAAAATTGAAGGCTTTGACATTGGAAACTCACCAACCGCAATAAATGAATTTGAAACCGATGCAGAAACACTGATATTAACAACGAGCAACGGCACCAGAATACTTGAAAAAATGAATTCAAAAGTTCTTATTGGATGCATGAATAATGCTGAAGCCGTTGCAGAAGCAAGCATTGACCTTGCAAAAACCCATATTGATCTTGTAATGGCGGGAGTTTGGGGAAATTTTGCAATAGAAGATTTTCTGGCTTGTGGTGAAATAATTTATCTGATATCTGAAAAATGCAGTGAATGTGAAATAAGCGAGTATGCAAAATCTGCCGTATTGGCAAGCAGAGACTATGATGAAGTTAAAAAGGCATTCTATGAATCCACATCAGGAAACAAGCTGAAAAATCTTGGATATGAAAAAGATATAGAATTTTTTAATGAAGCGTGAATGTTTAACAATTATTGGTACTGCTCATGTATCTGCCCAAAGTGTTGAAGAAGTAAAAGATAAGATTTATGAGATACAACCTGACAGAGTAGCAATTGAACTTGATTTTGGAAGATATACAAAGCTTAAAAAATCAATGATGGGAATAGAAGAGGATGAAACCATCTCAATTACCAAAATCATTAAAGAAAATAAGGTAGGACTATTTTTTGTAACAACAATTTTAAGTCATTTTCAATCAAAAATCGGTGATGAAGTAGATGTTGATCCTGGTTCAGAAATGATTGGTGCAATTGAAGCTGCTGAAGATTTGGATATTCCAATAGCACTGATTGACAGAGACATTAATATAACATTGGAACGCGCATTGAACAGAATGTCTTTTATTGATAAACTCAAATTCCTATATGGAATACTGGTCACCGATACCGATGATGAAGAGATTGACATTGAAGATTTGAAAAATCCAGATAATCTTGATAATCTGCTTGAAATGTTTAAAGATGAGGCACCGCAAATATATGAAGTCCTAGTTCATGAAAGAGATGCATATCTTGCAGGAAGCATTTTAAGAATTCCTGAAGATAAAGTCGTAGCAGTCGTAGGTGCAGGACACCAGCCTGGAATAAACAGATATCTGGATAATCCGGAAACAATTCCACCACTCCAGGAATTAAATAAAGTTATAAGTAAAAAAGGAATTCCATGGGTTAAAATATTCCTTGCATTAATTCCTATACTGTTTATCGTGATATTTTTTCTGGCATTTTTTAGCGGGATAAATATTACTTATAATATATATGAATTTGTGGTAATCAGCGTAGTCATGGGATTTTTAGGTTCAATCTTATCCGGATCCAAAATCCAATCCGCAATTGTTGGAGGATTAGTTGCTCCATTAACAATTATCCACCCATTACTTGCTGCAGGATGGTTTTCAGGATTAACTGAAGCCAAATACAGACAAGTAAGGCAAAGTGACATTAAGAATTTAACACATTATAATGGATTTAGAGATTTATGGCACAATAACATTTTTAGAATATTATTGGTTGTTATTGGAACAAACCTTGCAGTCAGTATAGCAACATTAGTAATTCTGCCTTCACAGGTATTCTTCCCATTATTTATGAAGATATTCGGTGGATAATCCACCCATTTTTTTAATATTATAGCCATACCAACAAAAATTTTTTATACTTATAAATAATTATATTATAACTAATCTAAATTTTAGGAAAATATTTTATGTATTTTATATTTCGTTGCGACTGTGGAAGAGTTTTATATGCAAAAGAAGGTGTTGCCACAAGAAAATGTGTATGTGGTAAGACAATTAAAGTTAAAGGTAGAAGAATCTTTAAAAAAGTAAATACAAGAGAAGAAGCTTCATATGCAGTTCAGGAAATGCAAGACGAAATATATGGAAACACTGGATTTATTTTAGCTAGTGATTTAAAATAAGGTCTGTTAAAAATGGCTTCAGCAATACTTGAAATAATCGTTATATTAATTTTAATCATCCTTACAGGATATTTATCAATGGCTGAACTTGCTGTCGTATCAGTTAGAAGGGCAAAAATGCAAAAATACCTGGAAGACGGAGATGAACGTGCCCAAATTGTTTTTGATTTATTGGAAGATCCTAATGAATTTTTATCAACAGTACAGATTGGAATCTCACTTATTGGTGTTTTAACAGGTGCATTGGGTGGAGTAGCGCTTGCCAAACCACTTTCTCAACTAATACCATTTGTCCCTTACAATGAACAGATAAGTGTTGCAATTGTTGTTATTCTTACTACTTATTTAACATTGGTTGTTGGAGAAATCGTGCCGAAGGTTATTGCTTTAAATGACCCTGAAAAAATTTCCCTCAGAGTCGCAAAAGGCATGTTAATTCTTTCTAAGGTATCAAAACCTGTCAGTTTTGTTCTTGCAAAATCCAGCAGTTTTCTATTATGGTTAATGAGAATAGAAAATAGAAATGATGATCTTGTTACTGAAGAAGAAATCGAATTAATGATTAAAGAAGGAATAGAGGACGGAACAATAGAACAAGAGGAAGAAGACATTATTAAAAGAGTATTCAAACTTGATGATCAGAAAGTTGAAACCATAATGACTCCAAGAAACGAAATTATCTGGATTGATTTGGAAGATTCTAAAGAAATCAATAAAGTTAAAATTACGGAAAGTAAAAGATCCATCTTTCCAATAGCTTATGGAGAGTTAGATGATTTTATGGGTGTTGTTCAGGCAAAGGATGGAAACCCTGGAACTTTTAAAAGAATTTAAAGAAAACCAGGAATATGTACATATGTCTCTTGTTGTTGATGAATTTGGAAGTGTAGAAGGTTTGATTACCTTAAACGATTTATTGGAAGGTATTGTTGGGGATATTCCAGGAATTGATGAAGATGATGAGCCAATAGCTACCCAAAGAAAGGACGGTACATGGTTAATTGACGGCAGATACGGAATTGATAACTTTAAAGAACTGTTTGATATTGATGAACCCTTCCCCGATGAAGAAGAAGACGGTTTTACAACAATTGCCGGTTTTATCTTAAGTATCAGCGGTACACTGCCTGACGTTAATGATAAATATCAATGGGAAAGGTTCTGCTTTGAAATTGTTGATTTGGATGGACATCAGATTGATAAAATTCTTGTAACTGATTTAGGAGAAGATTATATTAATAATAATGAAGAGGAAGATTAAATGGATTTCGTAGGAATTGGTATACAATTTGCATTATTGATAATAGGTTTTGTATTATTAATCAAAGGATCTGACTTTTTTGTTGACGGGTCAAGTAATATTGCATCCATATTAAAAGTACCAACCTTAATTGTTGGTCTTACCATTGTTGCTTTTGGTACAAGTGCACCTGAAGCAGCCGTTTCCATAACATCCTCATTGGCCGGCAGTAATGCTTTAGCTCTCAGTAATGTTATTGGAAGTAATTTATTTAATATGATGCTGATTATTGGTTTATGTGCTCTTTTAAATGAACTTAAAATTACCAAACAGGTTTTAAATGTTGACTTGCCATTTTTAGTATTTCTTACTGGAGTATTGACTGCCTTTATTCTGTTCGGTTGGAATATAACCAGAATCGAAGGTATTATATTACTCATTTTAATTATTTCTTATGTTACATATCTTGTTCATAATGCAAGAAAATCAGAAGAATCAAAAGTTGTTGAAAAACCTAAGATGGGTCTTTTAAGAAGTATTATCTACATTGTTGGTGGTGTTGCAGGTATCATAATTGGTGCAGATTTCGTTGTTGACAGTGCATCATATATAGCAATGGCATTTGGAATGAGTGAAACATTAGTAGGTTTGACTATTGTGGCAATGGGTACATCTTTACCGGAACTTGTCACTTCACTTACTGCTTTAAGGAAAGGTGAAAACGAGTTAATTATAGGTAATGTAATTGGGTCAAACATCTTCAATATCTCAATGGTTCTTGGTGCAAGCAGTGCAATCAGTCCGATTGGAGTTAATCCGAACATGTTGCCAGATATTGCATTGATGCTTGGTGTTACAATATTATTCTTTATCTTTGGTAAAACACAATCCAAATATGATAAAAAAGAAGGATTTGTACTATTAGCTTTATTCATCATATATATGGCTTTTGCAATCCTGAGAAACTAATTGTTTAATCTCACAGGCTTTGCATATGCTAGATGAAGTTGGCTCACCGCAAAGTTTGCATTCATTTAAATTTGTGGAAATATCATTTTCAAAGGTTAAAATCTTTTGAAATGATTCCATAATATTATTTTTTAAACCAGGATATTCATCCTCATTATTATTTAAAAATTGTTTAATTTTAGCTCTTAAAGATAAATGTGAATAAGGACATTCTTCCAGATGAATATCAATTTCATTTAAAACCGCCCAGAGTCCAACATCTTTTTCCGGAGTATTCCACAAAGGTTTAATCCTGGGAACTAATTTTGGATGAATCACGTCAAGTTCAGGACCGAATTTTGAGAATTTAATTGTATCTCCACGGGCAAAACTCATTAAAAATGATTGAATCTCATCATCAAGATTGTGGCCGGTTGCAATTTTATCGGCACCTAATTCATAAGCGGTTTTATTTAAAATGTTTCTTCTGAAAACACCACATGGAATACATGCACTTTTAAATTCAGAATAAATATCATCGAGGGCAAAACCTTCATCTTCAAGAAATGATTTTTGAACTAACTCAATACCCAAATCACGGGCATTATTGACAGCAGCATCAATACCATGAGATCTATATCCTTTAATTCCCTCATCAACACTAATAGCTACCAAATCATAATCCAAAAATTCCTGATATCTTTTTAGAGCATGCAACGTTAAAACACTGTCTTTTCCACCGGACAGTGCAACAGCTATTAATTCATTTTCCTTAATTAATTCATATTCGGAAATTAAACTGTTGATTCTGGAAAAAATCATTTCATTAAATTCATCCTTATCCAATTTTGCCATAACAAATAATTTATAATTATTTTAATAAATAATTTTTCGAAGTGATAATATGATAACTTGTGATTTTGCAATATTGCCTGTCGGATGCGATACATCAGGATGTAAAGACTATGTAAGTGCCGCTGTACAGGTAATAAATGATTCAGGACTTAATTTTCAATTAACTGGAATGGGAACACAAATCGAAGCGGAAAACTTGAAAGAATTATATGATATTATAGCTAAAGCTCAGGAAGCCGTATTTGAAGTTGGTGTCGGTCGAGTATATACAGTAATCAAGATTGATGACAGAAGAGATGTGAAAAATAGAACATTAAATAAAAAAATAGAAACAGTAGAAAAAATGTTAGATTAAGAGTCATTGACTCTTAAGCTAATTTATCAGAAGCCTTTTTAACGGCCTCTATTACTAAATCCAAATCATCATTTGTTAATGATGGGTGAACAGGTAAGGAAATTACACTACTTGCAGCAATTTCAGCATTAGGACAACTACCTGTGAAGCCCAATTTCTGATAAATCGGCTGATTGTATAATGGTATAGGATAATGAACACCAGTTCCAATTCCATTTTCAGTTAAAACATCAATCCAATCATCCCTGTTACCCTTTTCAACACGAATGGTGTATTGGTGATATACATGTTTTGAGCCTTCCCTTGCATAAGGAGTAACTACGCTATCCACATCAGCCAAACCTTCATTTAAGTAAGCTGCATTTTCAGCTCTTTTTTTGTTAAACTCATCAATTACATTTAACTGTGCCATTCCAATAGCTGCTGAAATATCAGTCATCCTGAAGTTATATCCTATATCATCATGATGATATTTTACACGTGACCCATGAGCTCTGAATATATGAGCTTCTTCTACAAATTCTTCATTATCAGTGGTAATCATACCCCCTTCAGAAGTAGTCATGTTTTTAGTAGGATAAAAACTGAAACAGGCCATGTCACCTAAACTACCAACTTTTTTATCATTGAACGTTGCTCCATGAGCCTGAGCAGCATCTTCAATTACAACCAAATCATGATCTTGAGCGATATCACAAATAGCATCCATATCTGCAGATTGACCGTATAACTGTACAGGCATAATAGCTTTTGTTTTATCAGTTATTAATGATTCAATGCATTCAGGGTCCAAAGTATAAGTTTTTAAATCAATATCTGCAAATACAGGTTTTGCTCTTGTGTAGACTATTGAATTACCGCTTGCAATGAATGTGAATGGAGTTGTAATTACTTCATCACCTGCACCTATGCCGCAGGCAAGCAATGCCACATGCAGAGCTGCAGTACCTGAATTAGTTGCAACACCATAATCGGCATCAACCCATGACGCGAATTCCTTTTCAAATTCTGAAACTTTCGGTCCTTGGGCAATCATACCTGATTTCAAAACCTCAACCACATTATCAATTTCTTCTTGTCCTATAATTGGTTTTGCTATTGGAACTTTAATTTCTGACACAATATCACCTTTATACTACAATAATATTTAAATTTTATAATATTTAAAATAATAAGTAAATAAATTTAAAAGTGATTAATTTGGACGATTATAACCTTAAAACAATAGAAGAGGGATTGACAAAAATACAATTTCCCGAATATGAAAAAGTTTCATCTGATGCACCCGTATTTTACAATCCACATATGGAATTGAATAGGGATATTTCAATTCTGGCACTTCAAACATATCAAAAAGAACAAGACAGAGATATTGATATTTGTGATTTATTTGGAGGAAGTGGAATAAGAGGCGTGCGCTACAAAAATGAAATTGACGGCGTGGGAAATGTATCAATTAACGACATAAGCGAATTGGCTAATGAATTTGAACAGCATAATGTTGAGTTAAACCAGCTTGAGGACATTACAATATCCCAACAGGATGCAAGTCTTTTTTTAAGACTTAATCGCGGAAAATTTGATGTTATTGACATAGATCCTTTTGGAACTCCTTCACCGTTTCTGGATTCTGCAGGATATTGTGCCAGAAGAGAATCACTGTTATGCGTAACCGCTACAGACACATCAGCTTTATGCGGAACATATAAAGAACCATGCATCCGAAAATATAATTCCAAACCATATAAAAGTGAATATTGTCATGAAACAGGTATTAGAATTCTTGCCGGTTTTTGTGCACTGACATTATCCAAATATGCAAAGTGTATTGAAGTATTATTATCACACAGTACTGAACATTATATGAGATTATACCTGAAAATTAAAAAAGGTTCAAAAAGAAGTGATGAATCTTTAAAAAATATTGGTTATATTAGCCATTGCAGAGAATGTCTGTACAGAGAATGCAACAAAGGCCTTGCTACCTCAACACCAGACATATGTCCGGAATGTGGTGAAAAATTAATTCAAGCCGGACCATTATGGCTTGGAGAAATTCAAAACAAAGAATTTATATCAAAAATGATTGATGAATGCGAAAATAAAAAATTAAATACGGAAAAACAATTATTGAAATTACTTAATGCATGTTTAATCGAAGCTGACAGTCCCGCTACATTTTATGATGTCCACTCAATATGCAGGTCATTAAAAATAAGTGCCCCAAAATTAGATTTGATTTTTGATGAAATAAGAAATAACGGGTTTGAAGCTGAAAAAACACATATTAGCCCTATTGGAATAAAAACCAATGCATCAATAAATGACCTGAAAAATATATTATTAAAATTAGATAATGATTAATCAATCCACATTTTTTCTAAACAATATTTAAAGAATAAATATAAAAAACAAATAAAATAGTATGAATTATATTACATAAAGTATTTTAATTAAAAAAATAAAAATAATATAATAAAAAAAGAAAAATTTTAAATAAAATAGAATATAACATATAGTATTATAAAATATATACTAATGGAGGAATAAGATTATGGTTAAGGAAAAAGACAACATAGTAAAACTAGATGAAACTGATGTAAAAATATTAAAAATCATCAATAAAGATGTGAGAACATCTTACAGACAAATATCTAGAGATTTAGATGTATCTGTTGGAACTATCCACAACCGTATTGACAAAATGGTTAAAACAGGAGTAATTAAAAAATTCTCACCAGTAATCGATCATGAAAAACTGGGTTTTGTATTGACAACAATTATTGGAGTTAGAGTAAAAGGCGGAAAACTTAAAAACTGGGAAGAAAAAACCTTCTTCAATAAAAATGTTGTAGGTATTTACGATGTTACTGGAGAATATGATGCATTTTTAATTGCTAAATTCAGAAATACGAATGAATTGAATTCATTCATTAAAGAATTATTAAAAGACCCAATTATAGAAAGAACATACACACAAACTGTTCTTGACGTGATTAAAGAAGATATGGGATCTTCAAATATTTTATAAATGGGGTAGTTAATTCTACCACATACTCTATTTTTAAACAATACACCACAACAATAGAAATTGTTGATATTAATTTAAAAATAAACAAATAAATTTTAAAAGAATAATTTTTTATTAACATTTTAAAATCCTATTTTACCCAACTATTTAAATAGGTTAAACAATAAAACTATATTATTAAAATTATTTAGAGGTTATTAAATTGGCAATTTGTTTACCAGATACGCAAGATGATACACCAAATATCCCCATAAAATTAACTAGAGTAGGAGTAACTGGTGTTAAAAAATTATTGCAACTTGAGAGACCAAATAAAAGACCGATAATTCTATTACCGACATTTGATGCTTTTGTAGATTTACCTTTTAATCAAAAAGGAGTCCATATGTCCAGAAACCCTGAAGCTATCAGTGAAGTTTTAGACAGCATATCTACAGACAACAATTTTGGAGTAGAATCATTATGTGCTAAGATTGTTGAAAAAATGATGGACAAACACGAATATGCAAAACGTGTTGAAATTACCATGACTACCGATTACATGTTCATGCGTGAATCCCCAATTACCAAACATGAAACTCAGGAAATGGCAAACCTTAAAGCAAAAGCTGTTGGTTTAAGAGATGAAGAAGGAAACGTTGAAATCAGAAAAAGTATTGGTGCAGAATTAATTGGAATGACTGTTTGTCCATGTGCACAGGAATCAGTAAGAGAATCTGATAAAAACAAATTATTAGAATTTTTAGATGAAGAAACTACTCAAAAAGTACTTGATACTGTAACATTCGCATCACACAACCAAAGAGGCGTAGGAACTTTATTGGTTGAAGTGCCTGAAGGATGGGAAGTTGAAGGAGAAGATATTATTGAAATCATAGAAAATTCCATGTCTTCCCCAGTATGTGAACTCCTTAAAAGACCTGATGAAAACGCAACAGTAATGAATGCACATAGAAAACCTGTTTTCGTTGAGGATTGTGTCAGAAATATGATGGAAATGATTGCAGAAAAATACTGCGATTTCCCAGACGATACATTAATTACTGCTCGCCAAGAAAATCAAGAAAGTATTCACAGACATAATGCATTTGCAGAAAAAGTAACAACAATGGGCGAATTAAAACAAGAACTAAACTTATAAGGACTTGATGTGATGCAAAAGAAATATGAAATAGCTGGAAGCGTAATGGGCTTTTTTGATTCATTTAAAGGATCACGACCTGCTATTGACAATGACAAAATACTTATTGTAAGAAGCCGTTCAAGAAAAGTAATACCAATTAATCAGCTTGAAGAAAAAGTTTTAGAAATTGGAGAAGAACTTGGCGGTGTTGAAGTTCCAGCGGATTCTGATAAAATTGAAGAAATTTTAAAATCAGGAGACAAACATATAAAAGAGAGTGAATTACAGACCGTAAGCGTTGACAACAAAGGTTTTTCTAGAGTTAAAGAAGAATTAGAATCAATGGGGCTTGTAGTTGTCTATAAAGTTTTTGAACTTCCAAGCTTTGATGTTATTATTGCAATATGGGAAGATAAAAACGAGATTCCACCATTATATGTTGAAGTAACTGTTTCTGAAAAAGAAGAGTAAAAAATGACAAAATATTCAAAAGAAGATATTCTTTCAGTATTGAATGCTAAAGGACCAGATATTGTAAAATATATGCTTGAAGCAATGCAATATCGAAAGAATAATCTCATAACTTATTCTAAAAATGTTTTTATTCCTTTAACTGAAATCTGTAGAAATGACTGTGGTTATTGTAACTTTAAAAAAAATCCTACAGACAAAGATGCTATTATTTTAAAAACAAAAGAAGAAATTTTGGAAGAATTAAAAATAGCTGAAGAAAAAGGATGTAAAGAAGCATTATTTACTTTTGGTGAAGATGCTGATGAAGAAGAAGTAGTTTTAGAAAGATTAATTGAATTTGGCTACGATAATATGATTGATTATATTGTAGACATATGCCAAATGACATTAGATGAAACTAACTTATTGCCTCACACAAACGGAGGAAATTTTTCATATGATGCATTAAAAAAGCTGAAAGAAGTAAATGTATCAATGGGTTTAATGCTTGAAAATTCCTCTGAAAGATTAATGGAACTGCCTGCACATAAAAAAAGTCCTGGAAAAGATCCGAAATTAAGACTTGAAACTATTTCTAATGCAGGAAAATTAAAAATACCCTATACTACAGGCATTTTAATTGGAATTGGTGAAACAAAAGAGGAAATTGTTGACTCATTGTTTGATATTCGTGAAATATATGACAAATACGGTCACATTCAGGAAATTATCATACAAAACTTTACGCCAACACCATATATTGAAATGAAGGATTGGGCGGAACCTACCCTATTAGACATGATTCGGACAGTGACTGCTGCAACATTACTGTTTGGAGATACAGATGTCAGTATTCAAGTACCGCCGAATTTAAATTATGATACAGCTCAAAACTTCTTACTCTATGGAGCGGACGACTGGGGTGGAGTATCACCAGTCAGTATTGATTATGTAAATCCGACATCTCCATGGCCTACGATAGATGTTTTGAATAATTTAACACAGGATGCAGGATTTGAATTAACAGAAAGATTATGTATTTATGACAAATACGTTAATGAAGAATGGTTAAATGACAGATTATTGAAAAAAACACTTAATCTATTAAAGCATCTATAACGACATGCCATACTCCAGGCGAATACTTTTTAATTTTATTTATTTTTAACATTTCAACATCCCTATCTCCTGCAGACTGCCTTATCCGAGATATGGGTCTTGTTTCTATTAATTTTTCGGGAACCGTTTCATGATAGTGAATTATTCCCCCTCTGTTTAGGCTGTCAATAGCTACTTTCAGATAATGATGAGTTGTTTTAACATATCCCATTAAAATACGATCTGCTTTATAATTGGGAGTTTCAACCAAACAGTCACCTAAAACCGGAGTAATGTTGTCACAATTGTTTAATTTAATGTTTTCACACAGGTAATAATAAGAATTAGGATTGATTTCAATTGAAATCACTTCTTTTGCATTGGCATGAACACCAATAGGAATGGAAAAATAACCAATACCTGCAAACATATCTATAACGGATTCATTATCCTTAACCAATTTGGCTATTCTCAGTCGTTCATTAACATTGCCTTTTGACCACATTACTTTTGATAAATCCAGTTTGAATAAACATTTATTCTCTTTATTAATCGTTTCGGTTTCATTACCGTACAAAACATTATACACCGGTTCTCTTTTTGTTCCCTGAATATGGTCAATTTGCATTATAGTTTTAACGTTATGTTTTTGAGCCAATTCATCTAAATTACCGAGATTATCATTTAAAATTAAAATATCTCCAATTTTTTTATATTTCATTAAAAAATTATATGGATAGAATTGTATTTAAAAATTATTGCTAAATCAAAATTATCATGATATAAAAAAATTATTTTGACCCAGAAATATTGAAATGATAAATAAATATTGATTTGTAATCTAAATATTGTTTTATGAGATAAAAATTGTTATTATTAAAAACAAACTAATTTAAATACTTCTAAAATAATATGGTAATATTGGAGGTGATTTTATTAACCAAGGACAAGACAATACATTCAAATTCATTTCAAATGACTACTTAAAAGAATTCATTAAAATAGTTTCAACAGACATTAACATTAAAATCGATGAGAAAACAGAAATTGAAATACTAACAGAAGAACAAATTGCAATAGAACCTTCTTTATATAGGCCTGATTTTATTGCAAGAATAGATAATATCATTTTAATGATAGAATTCCAAAGTACATTTGTCAGAACAAAAGACAAAAAAAGATTCAAAGCATACATTTCTAATTTTGATTTAAAAAGAAATAATGAAAATAGAAAAATAATATTTGCTGTAATATCAACATATGAAAACACAAAATATGCAAAATATACACTGAATGAATGGGATACATTTTATTTTCCGATAATTTCATTTTGCAATATTGATGAAAGAGAAATTATAAGTAATATTAAACAAAAAATAAATAAACAAGAAGATTTCACCGATGGTGAGCTGATTGAATTAGCATTAACCCCAATAATGGTTCGAGGCAGAAAAAATATAATTCATCAGTTCAAGGAAACTGCAGAATTAATGAATCAAGTGAACTATAAAACTACTACAATAAAGGAATCTGTCTATGGAATCGCATTAATGCTAGGAAATATGTATTTTGCAAAAGATGATCCTATGAGAAAAAAAATACAAGGTGATTTTATGATGAAAATCGATTGCGTTACTGAAGCAATGGAAGAACAATTTAACGCAGGAAAAAATGAAGGAAAATTAGAAGGAAAAGAAGAAGGAATAGAAGAAGGAATGGAAAAAGGAATGGAAAAAGGAATGGAAAAAGGAAAAATTGAAATAATTAAAGACTTATTTAATGATGGAGAGCTAACAACTGAAAATACAATTAGCAGACTATTATCATTAAAGTGTGAATTTAAAACAATTTCTGAAATTACTGGATTAACGGAAAAAGAAATTAAAGATATAGCCAATAAAAAATAGTCAACCAATATAATCATCCCAGAAAATAACCATCAAAATTAAAATATATTAAAATTATTAAGAAAAGTTTATATACTTCGATAGCTAATATTAAATTGTTAGTTTAAACTGACATATTGATTCTGATTTTAAATAAAATTTAATTATATTTTATTGACGATAACCTAAAGTAGTTGAAATTTTATTTTAAATACTTATAGAGGTGTTTTTAAATGGATGACAAAATTTTAGAAGGTACAACAACAGTAGGTATTACCTGCAAAGACGGTGTTGTATTTGCAAGCGAAAGAAGAGCTAGTATGGGAAATTTAGTAGCTCACAAAGTCGCAGAAAAAATATTTAAAATTGATGATCACATCGTAACAACCATTGCTGGTTCCGTTGGAGATGCACAAAGTCTTATGAAAATAATTGAAGCAGAAGTTTCTCTTTATCAGATGAGAAACAACGATGCCATTAGTGTTAGAGCTGCAGCATCATTAACTGCAAACATATTACGTTCCGGACCAATGTATGTTCAAACATTACTCGGTGGTATGGATGGAGATAAACCTTCCCTTTACTCACTCGACCCGGCTGGTGGTATGATTGAAGATACTTACATATCAACTGGATCAGGTTCTATCGTAGCATATGGTGTGTTAGAAGACAGATTCAGAGATGATCTTACAACTGATGAAGGAATTGAAATAGCCATAAGAGCTATAAGAGCTGCTGCTGAACGTGACACATTCTCCGGTAACGGATATTTAGTCGCTAAAGTAGATAAAGACGGCTTTGAAATGTTAGATAATGAAAAAATTAATGATATTCTACAAAAAATTTAAGCGATAAACTAATTTTTCATAAACTAACTATTTTTTATATAATATAGTGTACATGGTTTGTGGAGTTAACTATTTATGGCTGAAAGCTTTTCACAAACTATTATAATACACTAAACTTTTTTTGAAGGGATTATATGACTTCAGATATTTTAGATGAAATTAAAAAAGAGATTTTGGCTAAATTACCAAAAGACACACAGGTTTCAAAAGTTGAATTTGAGGGACCTGAAGTTGTGGTTTATACAAAAAATCCACAGGTCATTACTGAAAATGGCGATTTGGTCAGGTCACTTGCAAAAGAGCTTAGAAAAAGAATAATTATTAGATCCGACAAAAGTGCTTTACTTGAACCTGAAGAAACAATAAATAAAATTCATGAAATTGTTCCTGAAGGTGCAGAAATAACTGATATTTACTTTGATACAGTAACTGGGGAAGTCGTTATTACTGCAAAAAAACCAGGACTTGTTATTGGTAAATACGGAGCAACTTCAAGAAATATTGTTAAAAATACTGGTTGGGCACCTAAAATATTAAGGACACCACCAATCAGTTCAGATGTTATTGGTAAAATTAGAACTACATTGAAAAACAGTAGTAAAGACAGAAAAAAATTATTGCAAAGACTTGGACGTCAAATTCACCAGGGAAGTAAATACCCTAACGATTGGGCAAGAGTAACTTCCATGGGAGGATTCAAGGAAGTAGGACGTTCATCCATGCTTTTACAAACTCCAAACAGTCGTGTTTTATTGGATTGTGGAGTTAATGTAGCTGCACCAGATAACAAAACTGCATTTCCTTATTTGACTGCTCCTGAA
Source organism: uncultured Methanobrevibacter sp. (assembly GCA_900317865.1). Taxonomy (GTDB): domain Archaea; phylum Methanobacteriota; class Methanobacteria; order Methanobacteriales; family Methanobacteriaceae; genus Methanocatella. The sequence continues at coordinate 14,691 of ONIK01000013.1, forward strand.
TTTTCAATAGAAGAATTGGATGCAGTTATTATTTCTCACGCTCACTTGGATCACTGTGGATTTGTACCATACCTTTATCATTACGGATATGAAGGGCCAGTTTATTGTACAACTCCAACAAGGGACTTAACTACCTTGTTACAATTAGATCATATTGATATTGCTCACAGAGAAGGAAATCCATTGCCTTTCACCGTAAAGGATATCCACAAAGCAATAAAAAATACGCTCACATTAGATTATGGGGAAGTAACTGATATCTCACCGGATATCAGATTGACATTACATAATGCAGGACACATATTAGGATCTGCAATTTCACACATGCACATTGGAGACGGTGCATATAACCTTGTTTACACAGGAGATTTTAAATACGAACCATCAAGATTACTTGAACCTGCAACTATAAGATTTCCACGTGCTGAAACAGTTATTATGGAAAGTACATATGGTGGTAAGGAAGATGTTCAGCCATCAAGAAACTCCGCTGAAAAGGAAATGATGAAAACCATCTATAAAACTTTAAAACGTGGCGGAAAAGTGTTAGTTCCAGTATTTGCTGTAGGAAGAGCACAGGAACTTATGGTAGTACTTGAAGAATATATGAGACATGGAATGATTGAAGAAGTACCAATTTACATTGACGGTATGATTTGGGAAGCTACAGCAATCCATACAGCCAGACCGGAATATCTAAGTAAAGATTTAAGAGACCAAATATTCCATATGGGCAGAAATCCATTTGTCTCAGACATGTTCAAGAAAGTTCAAAATTACAATCAAAGAAAAGATATTGTTGAAAGTCCCGAACCTGCAATTATTCTATCAACTTCAGGTATGTTAACCGGAGGAAATTCTGTAGAATACTTCAAATGGTTATGTGAAGATGAAAGAAATAGTTTAATATTTGTAGGATATCAATCTGAAGGTTCTCTCGGTAGAAGAATTCAAAAAGGAAGAAAAGACGTTCCTCTTGAAGACGACGACGGTAGAACAAAAGAATTCCATGTCAATATGGAAACTAAAACTATTCATGGATTCAGTGGTCACTCCAACAGAAGACAATTAATGGAATATGTTAAAAGACTTAATCCAAGACCTGAAAGAGTTATTACTTGTCACGGAGACCCTAAAAAAGCAGTTGACTTAGCTTCATCAATCCATAGAAGTTATAAAATTGAAACAAGGACTCCTATCAATTTAGATTGTGTTAGAATACATTAATAAATAATATATATTAATTAATACAAATATTTAAATAATATAAATAAATTTTAAAAAAAAATGCTTATGGGTGTAATATATGGTTACTTATTCAGAATCTGGTGTTGATATTGATTTAGAAGCAAAAACTGTATCAGAAATTGCATCTAAACTCCAGTCAACATTAGAATACAGAGATATAATTACTGATAGCGGCCATTATGCTGCTTTAGTTAAATTAGGAGACAAAGCTATTGCAATGAGTACTGATGGTGTAGGAAGTAAAATTCTAATAGCTGAAATGATGAACAAATACGACACTGTCGGAATTGACTGTATTGCAATGGTTGTAAACGATATTTTATGTGTTGGTGCTGAACCAATAGCACTTGTTGATTATCTTGCTGTTGAAAAACCTGATCCGCAAAGAGCTGCTGAAATCGCAGAAGGTCTTGTTAAAGGAGCTATAGAATCAAAAATAGCTATTATTGGTGGAGAAACTGCTTCACTTCCAGGAATTATTAAAGACTTTGACATAGCTGGAACAGGTATCGGATTTGTAGACATCGATAAAATAATATCCGGTGAAGATATTGAGCCTGGAAATGTTTTAATAGGTATTAACAGTAATGGTATCCATTCAAACGGTTACAGTTTAGCCAGAAAAGCAATATTTGATGATGCTGGACTTACTGTTGATGATAAAATGCCTAACGGTTCAACCACTATTGGAGAAGAATTATTAAGACCAACAGAACTGTATGTTAAACCTATTGTTGCATTATTTGAAAAAGAATATAAAATTAATGGATTAGCCCACATTACCGGTGGAGGATTTACAAACCTCAGACGTTTGAAAAAAGGTGTAGGATATGAAATAAATGACCTGCCTGAAACACCAGAAATATTCAAGCTTATCTATGAGCAAAACGTAGACATTAAAGAAATGTACAAAGTATTCAACATGGGAATAGGTTTTGTTGTAATCACTGAAGAAAGTGAAGCACAAAAAATTATGGATACTTTAAATGAATACTGTAACTGCCAAATAATTGGTAAAGTAACTGATAATGAAAAAATTGTTGTTAAAGCTTTCGAAGGCTCAACAATCGAATACTAGAGGGAGAGAAAATGAGAATTACGAAAGACAATGAAATTGCTCTTGTAAAAGAAATATTGAAAAAATTAGGAGCTAGTGAAGAAGACTGTGAGTTAGTGGCTGAAGCTACAATTGATGCTGATTTAAAAGGATTTACTTCTCACGGACTTGGAAGATTTCCACAATATTTAATCAGTATTGATGCCGGAACCATCAATTTAGAAGATAACATTACAATTGAAAAAGAAACTCCTGCTATTGCATTAATTAATGGTAACAGCGGATTTGGACAAGCAGTATCCTACAAAGCAATGAAACTTGCAATTAAAAAAGCAAAAGAAGTAGGTATTGGTTGTGTAGGTGTGCATAATACAAACCATTTCGGTGTAACCGGATTTTACTCCGATTTGGCATTAAGAGAAAATGTTATTGGAGTAGTTATGGCAAATACTGATCCGGCCATTGCACCATTAGGTGGAAAAGATGCATTAATAGGAACCAACCCATTAGCTATAGGTATTCCATCTGAAAGTTACATTACTGTTGATATGGCAACATCCATTACTGCCCGTGGAAAAATCATTGAATCAAAAAGAAAAGGATTGGATTTACCTGAAGGATGGGCTTTAGATAAAGACGGAAATCCAACAACTGATCCTGAAGCAGCTCTTGACGGAGGTTCCATTTTACCGTTTGGTGGATTTAAAGGCTATGCACTTGCATTAATGATTGAAATTTTAACCGGACCATTAGTACAGGCAGGATATGGTATGGGAGTTACAGGTACTGCTTCACCAGAAAAAGATTGTACTAAAGGAGATTTATACATAGCAATTGATCCATCCAAATTTGGAGACTTTGGCGATTTTGTAGCTAATACTGAAGACTTTGTATCCCAAGTAAGAGCAACCGGTGAAACCGTTGCAATTCCAGGAGATTTGGAAGTTAAAAGAATAGCCGAAGCGGAAGAAAAAGGAATTGAAATTGATGCTAAATTATATGAACAGTTAAAAGGAATCTGTAATGATTTAGATATTGATATTGATTCATACCTTGAAAAATAGATTTAAATGTTTGAAAATAGGCCGCAGGGCAGAAATCTAGCAAAAATAATATCCTATGGATATGTCGCTATGGGTATTCTATTATCAATAGTGACCATAGGACTTAATTCAGATACTGGTGCATATGCATTAGCTCAAAGGGGCGCCAGCATTGAGACATTAATATTTGGAGTATTATTATACTTTATTTTTGCTGCGGTCATATACTTGCTTTCGATTAAATATGAAAATGATAGCACGTTATGGAAGCTATATATTATAATTGCAGCATTGAATTTAATCATTATTGGCTTTAGCATAATACTGGTATTGTTTTCATTCTTACTAATCGTTGCCGGAGCAGATATTAGAAAAGAATTAACTTAAATTTTTTTCAACACCTTCTTTTATTATTGATTATTGTTTTTTATTAAAAAGAGATATAATAAAAAAAGATATGATATATTCTACCAAAAACTTATTATAAAAAGCTATTTTTTAACATATTTTGCATAGAATCCATCAGTATCAGCATAAATAGCTTTAAAACCATATTTTTCAGATTCTTTCATAGCATGCTTAATATATTGCCTTCCCCATGAAGTAATAGCCTTTGCACATTCAAATGAATACCATCTAAAACGTGGAAAACCATAAATACCATACATTGTATTCGCCAATCGTTTAATAGCTTGCTGCTGTACATCCAAAGCTTTTCTTTCAGTTGGATCATCACATGCCTTCATTTCACGCTTGATTCTAAAACGTTCCTGCAGAATTTTATCAATGACTGATGGAATAAATCCCTGAGGAGTCTTTTTAAATTTTAATTCATGTTCAGGAGACATATTATACTCATCAGGATTGTCCACATCATCATCTATCAAAACATCGGGAGAAATATTTTTGGAAATGATGATACTCGGATACAGGCTTCTGAAATCGAACTGCACCAAATTCTCATGCAATCCCTTATCAGGTTCAAGTACAAATCCTCCCTCATTGTCTTCAGCATTTGCACGGTCTGTAAAGTTTGATCCCTGTTTATTAGGTACGACTTCATTATCAAAATAAGCCTGCTTTACTAAAAACCATTCCGCCTGCTGGCCTGTAGCCATACGACTTACATCAAATAATGGCTGACCTATTATACGGGTCAATTCCAAATTAAGAGGCAGTGTTTGTTCTGCAATTTTTAATGTTGAGACAACATCATCAAGTGAATAATCAAAGAGATTGTCCAATTCTTCACCGCCGTTGTCCCAGAACTCCCAGATTCTGTCTCCAGGAACATCTATCTTTTCCTCTCCGAACAGCTCATAATAGACTCTTTCCAACGTGTATCTCTCAAGGGTCATGTATCTTCTCATTACTAGATACAAATCAACATGAATTAGTCCTTTCATTGAAGCGGCATTGGCAAATCCTCTTTTAATGAAACGAATATCAGATCCGTCCATTCCCAAGTCCAAATCCACTTCATGAATTTTTGCTCTGTCAATCAAGTAGGGAAAATCAAAGTTATCTGAATTATATCCTACAACAATATCCACATTGTTTTCCTTAATGATATCTGCAAATGTTTGTATCATTTCCTTTTCTGATGATACCTGATATACAAAGTCGTCACGACTTTCGGAATTTGTTTTTGTTGATATTACCTGATTGATTCCAAAGTTGCTTGCAACACCAATCATGATTATTTCATCATCAGCAGAATCCGGCATTCCATGAGGATTTCTCACTTCCAAATCGAAACTGAGTATTCTGAAATCATTGGAATTGTCATCAACCCTTTCAAGATGATTATCCAACTTTATAATTTCAATGTCATGTTTTTCGCTATCCAATGATAAAAATGAGTCTAATTTTTCACCTGATGCCTTTACTTTGGTCATCGGTATTACATCCCTGTCCATCAGATATCTTCTATAAAATGGAATATCGAATTCCCTTATTTGCAGTACACTATCCAAATCCCTTATTTCATCTCTGTGTTTAGACAGTACTTGCGGATGGGTAAATGTTATTTTTATGAATGTTTTTTCAATTTGAAAATCTTTTTTAGTAACTTTTTCAATTACAACATCATCCAATAATTCATTTAAATCATCAATACATTCATCCGGAGCATTGCTGTAAACATACAGGTATGGTGTGAATGAGTCATCAATCAATACCACATTCTTATCTCCATCTTTTGAAAATAATCTGATTACAGGTTTATCTTCATAGGTTACATAATCAATGTCCAGAATAACAACTTCCCGCTCCATCATTTAGACTCCTTTAATTCTTTTCTAAAATTATCTAAAATTACATAAGTAATACCCAGTATTAATGGTCCTATAATAAAACCTACAATACCATAAACTAAGGGTCCGGCCAAAAATCCAACCAGAAGTATTAACGGATGAATATCCGCATGATGTGATGAAATAGCAGGTCTTATATACATATCTACAAGACTTAGGAAAAATCCGAATAAAAGCACAACAATTACCCTTGGATAATTTCCGTTAAATGCATCCATAATAGCCAGCGCCCAATAAATCGGCCATGGACCGAATATTGGAATTAACTGCAAAATTCCGGTTATTACACCTAAAAATATTCCATAAGGATAACCCAAAAGGGAATAACCTACCGCACCGAAAATACCGATTATTACAGAAGTTAAAAAGTGACCGTAAAATATGCTTTTCAATACATCTTCAATAGATTTAACTGTTCTGTTGAAAAATCCCATATGTTCATCAGGTACAAAGGATTTTATAAATTCATAACAATTATCACCATCTTTAACGAAATAATAGACAGAACAGATTAATACAAATAAATCCAAGGTAATATTGGCTAAAGAACCTAATTTACTTACCAGATAATTTAGTACATATTTACCTGCACTTTCAATTGTTTGAACAAAATTATTCTCATTTAAAAAGGGATTATCCGGAATGTAATATGATATTTGAGATAGTGCAGTGTTTACATCGAAATTTTGATTTGAAACGTAAAATGTAGACAAAAATCCGGAAATTACAAATACTATATAAGCTATCAGAAGGATTAGAGGAATGATTACAACAATCATTGCCAACAATATGGAAATCGATTCAAATTTCAATTTAGATTGTATTCTTTTAGCAACAGGCCTTATACCATAAGCTAAAATTATCCCCAAGATTATCATGTTCAATACTGGAAATATGAATATCAATGAAATTACAAGTAAAAACAATATCAGCAGTATTGGAGGGGTTATATATTCCTTTAAATCTATTCCCATATTATCCCCGTCTTAATATTTTACACCGGAAGCATCACGCCTGTATTTTCCAAATTCGTCTATTAATTTAATTTGTTCACTGTCAAAAACAGGACCTTCAACACAAATTCTCCAGCCTGTGTTGTCAACACAGCACTGTCCGCATACTCCCAGAGCACATTTCATGTATCTTTCAAGGGAATAATCCGCAGGAATGTTAGCATCTTCAAGGATATTGAATATACCTATCATCATTATTTCAGGTCCGCAGACAAATGCATAATCATAAGTCCTATCTTCAAGTAAACTTGTAAGACAATCAGAAGCAAATCCTTCAAATCCGTAAGATCCGTCATCAGTACATGGATGGAGATTCACATCCAATTTTTCCAATTCGTCTAAAAACAGCAATTCATCTTTAGTGGTTGCAGCAAGTAAAACGTCAACATCATTATCTTTAATCAATTGACGGGTTAAACCAGTGACTGGAGCCATACCTACCCCACCACCAATGACCAGCAGTTTTTTGTTTTTAAAATCTGTTTTAAAACCATTACCGTAGCTGCCCCTAACGCCAATCATATCTCCAACCTTCAATTCATGGAGCTTGGAAGTAAACTCACCAATGTTTTTAACGCTTACTGAAAGTTCACCGTCACCAATATTGGAAATAGACATCGGTTTTTCATCTGTTGAATGCCAAATCATTAAAAATTCACCAGGTTTAGCTTCAATATCCGTATCGAATTTGAAAGTTTTGATTGTAGGAGTTTCGTCAATGATTTCCTTAATTTTAACAGCTTCAGGTGCTCTAATCATTTTAGTCACCTCCATGTGCAAGACCTACCATCTCATCAATGGATGAATATCCCTTATCTTTCATGAACAGTTCCAAATCAGCATTAATTTTTGAAAATACTTCAACACCTTCATCCATAATGGCCGTACCTATTTGAACTGCTCTTGCACCTGCAAAAATAAATTCAACAACATCCTCAAAGGTGTAAATTCCCCCCACACCAATGATAGGTACGTCAACGGCTTCATAAACAGAATAAACATTGCTTATGGCAATAGGCTTTATGGCCTTACCGCTCATTCCGCCGAATTTATTAAATAAAACCGGTTTTGCAAGATCAATATTGATTTTCATACCAGGACCTAATGTATTGATTAAACTTAGAGCGTCAGCCCCTGCATCTTCACAGGTTTTAGCTATTTCTGTAATATCCGTAACATTAGGAGTTAATTTAGCAATTATTGGAACGTCACTTGCATCCTTTGAAGCCGCCACAATCGTATGGCTTAAATTACAATCCTGACCAATGGAAGCACCATAACCTTCCATAGCATGAGGACAGGAGATATTCAATTCAATCATGTCCACTAACGGATTGATTTGCTCCACCAAACTGCTGAATTCATCAGGAGTGGCACCATAAATGGATGCAATAACCACATTATTTTCTCTATTGATTTGTTTTAGCTCTTCTTTAAAATTATCAACACCAGGATTAGACAAACCGATTGCATTGATAATTCCCCCATCAACACCTACCGTGGTAGGATTTTTATATCCTGGATGAGGCTTTAAAGAAAAGGATTTGCTAACAACACCAGCTGCACCAGATTTTAAAATCCAATTCATTGAAGAAGCCGTGCTTCCCATAATTCCTGCAGCCAACATTAAAGGATTTCTAAAATGAACTCCACAAACATCTGTTTCTAACATTATCTTCCACCAATATTTTATTATAAATTAATGTTTATAAAACAACTAATTTAAAATTAGTGGAAATGAAAAAAGCACTGAAAAATAAAAACATCCCAAACACAAACATGAACATGACCCATTTTATAATAATTTTATATAATAATTTTTATAAATATTAAATATGTGTTTAGACAATGGAGAAATTGATTATGAAATATAAAAAGAGTATTTTATTCATTGCTTTTCTAATGCTGGTCATTTTTTTACCATTTGTCAGTGCAAATGAATTGGAAAATGGAACCAATTTAGAAAATGTTTTAAGTATGGATGAATCTGATTTTCATGCCGATGTTTTAGGCGATGTCAATGATGATTCTCTGGCAAGTAGTAATTATACTTCTTCTCAGAAAGATGATTCGAAACTTGGATATTCAGGTGGAGAAGAAGTTTTAGATGCAACTGCAGGTGAATACAGTTACGAGGACTTAAAAAAACAAATTAATTCTGCTACTGGATATAAAATAACATTACTTAAGGGCAATTACAGATATGGTGAATATGACGGAAATGCCATACAAATCAATAAACCGTGTGAAATTGATGGTATGGGTTCAGCTATTTACATGGGCTTAACGGGCTGTAGAGCTTTTGAAGTATCTGCTCCGGGTGTAACATTTAAAAATCTAACTATTTTTAATGCACAATACTATGGAGGCCATGGAGTAGCAATTTACTTTAGTAAGGATGGTACTCTGTTAAATTGTAATTTTATTAACAGCAAAGCAACTGGTCCTGAAAGTTGTGGTGGTGCAGTTTACTTCACAGGTACTGGTTCTGTGTCAAATTGTAATTTTATTGACAACAATGCAATTAGTAAGGGTGGTGCAGTTTACTTCGCAGGTACTGGTTCTGTGTCAAATTCTAATTTTACTCGCAGTAGTGCTACCGACTTTGGAGGTGCAATTTACTTTAGTAAGGATGGTAATCTGTTAAATTGTAATTTTATTAACAACAAAGCAACTGGTCCTAAAAGTTCTGGTGGTGCAGTTTACTTCGCTGGTACTGGTACTGTGTCAAATTGTAATTTTACTGCCAGCACTGCAACTGATATTGGTGGTGCTATCTACATGAATTCGGGTACTGTGTCAAATTCTAATTTTATTGACAGCGATTCAATTAGAGAGGGTGGTGCAGTTTACTTTGCAAATGCTGCTAATGTGTCAAATTCTAATTTTACTCACAATACTGCTTCCGGCTGTGGAGGTGCAATTTACTCATATAGTGGAGGTACATTAGAAAATTGTAATTTTGCTGATAACCAAGGTTCATGTGGGGGTGCATTTTACTTTGAGGATAAGTCAACCGTAAAGAATTGTAATTTTGCCAATAACACCGCAACTAAAGGTGATGGTGGTGCTTTCTGGATTAGAGTAGGCATTGTTGAAAATTGTAATTTCAATAACAACAAAGTAAATGGTTTTAATGGCGGTGCATTTTACGTAGATGGTGATTTAACTATAAAGAATAGTAATTTTGCCAATAACTCCGCAACTAAAGGAAATGGTGGTGCTTTCTGGATTAAATCAGGCATTGTTGAAAATTGTAATTTCTTTAACAACGAAGTAACTGGTTCTAAGGTAGATGGTTCTGATGGTATGGGTGGTGCTGTCATGATGAAATCAGGCAGTATTAAAAATTGTAATTTTACTGCCAACAAAGCATATGATCTTGCCCCTACGGGTGGTGCTGTCAGATTGGAATCAGGTAGTGTGACAAATTGTAATTTTGTTGCCAACGCTGCAATGGGTCATTGCTCTAAGGGTGGTGCTATAAAATTGGATTCTGGTACTATGTCAAATTGTAATTTTACTGCCAACACTGCCAGAGATTATGGTGGTGCAGTTTACTTTGCAGGTACTGGTTCTTTGTCAAATTGTAATTTTACTGCCAACGATGCAATGATTAGTGGTGGTGCAGTTTACTTTGCAGGTACTGGTTCTTTGTCAAATTGTAATTTTACTGCCAACGATGCAATGATTAGTGGTGGTGCAATATATGTGGATTCCTCATGTCCGAATATTATAGGATGCATTTTTACCAAAAATACTGCAATGCAATACGGTGGAGCAATATATCTTAATTCTAGAAATAATGTTGTTGAAATGTGTGTTTTTGATTCCAATTCTGCTGATGATGATGGTGGAGCCATTTATGTAGAAGCAAGATATAACACAATAAAGAATTCCACATTTGTAAACAATAAGGCTAAAGATGAAGGTGGTGCTGTTTATATCAATGGAAGGTATGGAAAAATTGTTTCATCTTCTTTTTTACGCAACTCTGCTAAAAAAGGCTATGATATTTATTGTGACTCCAGCTATTGTGAACTTTACTGTTCTATTATTCTAGGAAACACTCCTAAAAATGCAGTATATTCCTCTAAATCATTTTCAGTCGCGAAAAATTGGTGGGGAAATCTTGAAAGCAATAGAAATGTCAAACCTGATGTTAACAAGAAAGTGGACCTTGAAAATAATTGGCTTTATCTTAAGGATGAGGTTAAGTATGACCATACTGGATTACTACCTAGTGCAGTTGTTAAAACAAGCATATGGTCTAACAAGTTTAATTATGAGGTTACCGATTGTCAAAACATACCATTTGACATGCAATTTATAAATACTGTTTCAAATCAAAATACAATGAGATTAGGAGATGTCAGTGATTTTATAATTCCATTAACTACAACCAATACTGCAGTAACTCTTTCAACAATTGGATTGACTCATAAAATCGATTTGAAATATGATTCTTCATTTTATAAGCGTTCATTTTCACATCTGAAATATGATATTTATAATAGCAGTTCTGTTTTGAATTTAACATCAGATTACGAGTATATGGATATTTGCGACAGAATTTTAATCAATGGATTTTTTTTAAATAAAGAGTTAGTCATTGACGGTAATGGACACACTATCGACGGAAAAAACATTGCTTCATTATTCGAAGGGAGTTCTGCTAAGAATTTGACCTTGAAAAACATCAATTTTGTCAATATCAAAAATATTTATAAATCTAATGGAAATATTTACATCGAGAATTGTACATTCAACAATTGTGGAAACGGTTTAGAGCTACTCAAAATTACCTCAGAAGTAATTTCAATTAAAAATTCCAAATTTTATAATTGCAGTTCTAATTCTTCCATATTCATTATGGATTATTATGGATTGTCTGATATATCAATAGTTGGCTGTGAATTTATTGGAAATAATGCTAATTACATTATAGATTGTTACTGTTGCCGATCACTCAACTTTGTTCAAAATATTTTCTTGAATAATGATTTCAGTTATTTTTATAATTTTAATAGGGGTTTTCCGTCACGTACAAGTTCTGATTTCAACTGGTTTGGAAATACTATTTATGATTTTGATGCCAAACCTCGTATTAATATTGATTTGAATAATTGGATGGTTTTGGATCTTGTAAACGATGAAAATACTTTTAAAACTAAATATGTTTATCTTAAAGTTTACAATGCAAATTCCAAAAAGCTTGAAAACAATACCTATCTGGATGTTGGTTTCAATGTTTCTTCTCTAAGCGGTGTTGCTGGATTTGTGGATGTTGTTTCCGGTAGGGGTGCAATGGATTATACCTTTGCTTTAAAGGATGTTGTGACTTTGAGTCGTTTGTCCAGTAATTTTTCATTTTATCTTGAGAATTACCTGCCGGGTTCTTTTTCAGATTTGCAGTATCAGATTAACAATGCTGTTTCTGTTTTAAACCTGGCACGCAACTATGAGTATATGCCCGCTTGTGACTCCAAACTCAAATATATAAACATTGATAAACCATTGATATTGTATGGTAACGGTTTTACAATAGATGCTAAGGGTATGGCAAATATTGCCAGAATCACAGGTAGTGATGTTCAAATTTTAAACACAACATTCAGCAACAGTAAAGGTTCTGCAATCCAGATTATGGCCAATAGTGTTTTAATTAATTCAACATTCATCAATAACACTAATCTTGCAGGTGATGGAGGTGCAATTAAGATATATGGATCCAATAATGTTGTCATCGATTCTACATTCATTAAAAATACCGCTAAATACGGAGGCGCAATTTCTATCGATTACTCCGAAAATGTTGGCATTGATTCAATATTTATGAATAATACTGCCATACTTGGTGGTGCAATTTATTCTGCTATGTCAGAGGTATCAATTAGTGGGGTATTTGCAAATAATTCTGCTAAAAATGGTGCTGCCATTTATATCTCTGCTAGTTCTGATAAGTTTAATAGGATTTATAAATCATTGTTTATATCAAATAGGGGAATTGATAGTGTTATTAATGTTGCGGGTACTCCAAAGTCTCATGTTCCTGAGGTTTCTCATTCAATTTTCATAGATAATAACTGTCTCTATGACATTGCATCAGGTTACAAGGACATTGTTTATGCGGATTATAACTGGTTTGGAAACACTAACGAAAATTACAATGTTAAACCTAATGTCCAATCAAGCGTTAACTTGAACAGATGGTTGTTTTTGGATGTCAATGCCAATAGCACTCTTTTAGAAATAGATGAATCAGCAGTAATTAACCTTAGTCTGAATAAGGCTTATGACCCTATCGCCAAGAAGGTTTATAATGTAGAAACTAATCTGCCTGCTGTTTGTTTCGATGTTTCATCTGTCAATAATGCTGTAGTTTTGAATAAGCTTGAATTGGTTGACGGCAAAGGCAATGTGTCTTATGTGCCTGTTGATTTGGTTGCGGGAAGTGTTGATTTCAAATATTATTCATTTAATAAAACAGTTACATTTGATGTAGGTGTTCCTGGAGATTCATTTACAAAATTGCAGGAAATTATTAATAATGCAAGTGTTTATGACAGTATAGTCTTAAACAAATCTTATAAATATTACCCTAAGTTTGACGGTAATCTTAAGAATGGTATCGTGATTAATAAAAGTTTGAAGCTCAATGGTAATGGTCATGTGATTGACGGTGCAAATCAGGCTCGTTTATTTAATCTTACTACAAATTCCATTGAATTGTATAATTTCATTTTGGTTAATGGTTATGCAGAAAAGGGTAGTGTTATATATACCAATGCTTCAGGCGATAAGCTGTTAAGTTCAATTGTTTTGAATTCAACTGGTTCATTAATTTATTGTCCGTTCTGGTTTGCTGCTAATGAAAACTGGTTTGGTAATACTGTTGATGATTATGATGTTGCTCCTGTTGTTGAGGGGGATCGTGTTGAATTAAATAACTGGTTGTTTTTAACAGTTGACGTGTCCAAATTCGACTTGTTTGTTGGTGAGCCGGCGGTTATTACTCTTAACTTGACCAATATGTATGATGCAACTAAAGGAACTAATTCCACATTCACTGGTATAATTCCTGTCACTTTTGAGTTGTCCTGTGTTGGTGGAGACATCAATGTTTCTGAGGCCACACTGATTGATGGTGTTGCCGAATTAGAGTTTATTGGCGATGGTATGGGACCTGGCTATCTGGAAGCGTCCTATTATAATGTTAATGAAGAGTTTTACTTTAATGTAAGCTGTGATGATGATTCATTTACTGCTCTTCAGAAATTAATCGATAATGCTAAAGGTAAAATTGTCTTACAGCATGACTACAGATATTATGATTATGATGAAAAACTTATGGGCGGAATTTTAATTAATAAATCACACATTGAGATTGATGGTGATGGGCATGTCATTGATGCTTTAAATAAAGCAGGTGTGTTTAATATTACTGGAGAATATGTTGCAGTATATAATGTGTCTATTGTCAATTCCAAAAATTCTGTTTCAGTTGATGGAGGATATGCTGTTGTGGATAATGTTTCATTTATCAATAACGCTGACGTGATATCTGTTGTTGACGGTACTATGGAAATCGTGGGTTGTTATTTCCTCAATAATTCCAATGTTGTTGATTTGAAATCTGCTTATGATGTTTTCATTTCAGATTCCACATTTATAAATAATACTGATATTATCAACACATTTTATAGTACTTTGACAGTTAACAATACTAGTTTCAAAGGTAGTGATGCTGGTTCATATTGTGTTAACTTGGTTGATTCCAATGCTAATATTTATTCATCTAAATTTGATGAGATTAATTTAATCAATCCGATTTTTGTATCAATAAATTCTGAGGCATATTTATCCAAAAATATCTTAAGCAGTTCCCAATATATTGATAATGAGGGAACCATAACTTCTAAAACCAGAATTGTTATTTCTGGTGAAAAGTATTATGATTTGTTTATCCATGATAATTTAACTTTAAATGCTACGGTATATGATGATAACGGTAATATTATTAAGATTAATGATTTGGAATTTAATATTGATCCAACAATTGACTATAATGAAAGTTCACAGGGTACTGAGTGGATTTTGGATGCTTATTGTTATCCTAGTGGTGAATATGAAGTTAGTGCTTCCGTAATTGATTCACTTTCTGATTTGACTTCTGATTGTGTTTTATTGAATGTTTCTAAATTCCCCTCCAGTGTTTATATTGTTTCATTGAACAATATTACCTGGAGAGAAGTTTTAAATGTGAAAGTTGGTGGTGTAAACCTAACAAGTGCAATCATTGAAATCAGGGATGCTTCAGGTAATGTTATTTATCAAAATGAAAGTTACATCAGGGAATTTAATATCGAATCCTTGGATGCTGGAATTTATAATTTAACTTGCATTAATGTGGGGGATGATGAACATGCGTCTAGTTCAGTTACAGCAATCTTTGAAGTTTATAAAATAGAATCTAAGGTTGTTATAGAGGGTTTCACTTCAATTGATGCATTGAATGATTATCAGATAAATTTCAATGTATTCAATAGGACCGATGTCATTGTGACAATTGCTGACCTAAAAACAGGCAAGATTATTTTAAATACTAATGTGTCTGGTGATTGTATTTACGTTAATTTGCTTGCAGGTGTTTATAATCTTACTGTAACTAATATTGGAGATAAAAATCATAAAGGCAGTAGTGATTCTTTGGTATTTGATGTATTAAAAGTTATTTCTTCTGTTGCTCTTGATGATGTTGTTGATTATTTATATGATGATGTTTTAATAACTTATGAGTATGTTAATGCTACTGAGGTTCATGTGGTTATTTGGGATGATGTCACTGGCGAAGTTAAATATAATTTCACAACAACAAATACTACACTTTCCGATTTGTATTTTGACGGCGGCCGTTATAACATCACAATTTGTGTTGAAGAGTCTGAAAGTAGCACTTACAGTAGTGATTCTAAAATATTCAATGTTTTAAGAGTCAATTCTTCAATTGCTGTTGAAGGTTTGGATGATTATGTTTATGGTGATGATGTGGAAGCGGATATTGTTGTTGATAATCGTACATCTGTTATTATTGTGATTAGGGATAAATCAGGTAAAGTAGTATTTAATGAAAGTGTTGAAGAGGATTATTTGCCGATGCCTGATTTGTCTGTCGGTGAATATACTTTGGTTGCAAGTAATTTGGCAACTGAAAATGTCGCCGGAAGCAATTATACAAAAACATTCACCATATCTAAGGCAAATTCAACTATTGACGTGTACTACTTTAATGAAGCTGTTCAATGGGGTTATGGTTATGGTGTAATCTTTGATGGTGACAATATTACAAATATTTCTGTTATTGTACGTGATGCAGACGGAAATGTGATTTCTGGAGGTAATTTGACATATCTTGAAATGGATTATATTTATGTTTTAGAAAATCTGTCTTTGGGCAATTACACAATTGACATAATCAATCTGGGTAATGAGAACATTACTGGATGCAATGTTTCATGGAATTTCACAGTATTTAAAGGCAATTCCATCGTTGAGATAGAGAATATATATTCGGTTTATGCCGGTGAGGATGTATTCATTGAATATTATGTTTTACCTGTTGGAATAGTTAATATTGTTATTAAGGATTCATTGGGTAATGTTGTTTATAATGCTGTAAATGTAACTTCATTTAATATTACGGTTTCAGGCTTGCCTGCAGGTGACTATACTGTCAATGTGACTAATTTGGAAACGGATAATGTGTTTGGAAATTATTCTGTAAGTAATTTCACTGTTTTCAAATACAATTCAGTAATCATATTGGATGAAGTGATGGATGTTGTTTATGGTGAAAATGTTTTAATAGGATTTGATGTTGAAAACCCAACTGTCATAAATGTTAAGATAATTGATTCAAATGGTAATGTTGTTTATGATGAAAATGAAACTGATTACGGTGTTTTGATTACTGATTTGGATGCTGGGGATTATACTGTCAATGTCACTAATTTGGAGACATTCAATGTGACTGGAAGCAGTGATTCTAAATCTTTCAAAGTTTTAAGGGCAAAGATGAATTTGGCTGTATCTGTTGATGATAATGTTTATGGTGAAGTGTCTGTTGTTAAGGTGACTTCTAACATTGATGGCAATTACAGTGTTGAGATTGGTGATGAGGAATTGGTTGTTAATGTTGTTGATGGTCAGGGAATAGGTACTATTGCTCTTGATTCAGGTAATTACACGGCTAAAATAAATTTCGCTGATGACAATTATGATATATCTATAAAAAATGATTCATTCACGGTATTTAAAGCCAATGTAACTGCAATTATTGAGGTTTCAGACGAGGTTTACGGTTGTGATGTTACAGGCAATGTATTTGCTAGCGTCGATGGAGATTATACTGTTATAATCAACAATAAAACAGTCATCGTTAATGTAAATAATGGTATTGGCAGTTTTAATATTGGAATTCTAAATGCTGGAACTTATAATGCATTCATAAGCTTTAATAAAACAAATTATAATCCTGTAGAAAATAAAACGACATTTAAAGTAACAAAAGCAGAAAGCAACATTAAAATTGTTGTAAATGATAGTGAAATAACCTATGGCGACTCCATTAATGTTACCCAAAATCTTCCAGACGATGCAACAGGCAGCATAACCTACTACTTTGCAAACGGCACCATTATCAAAGTCATAACTGTCGACGAATCATTCATATTAGCCGGATTAAATGCAGGAACATACACA
The DNA here is from genome assembly GCA_900317865.1 of uncultured Methanobrevibacter sp. Lineage (GTDB taxonomy): Archaea > Methanobacteriota > Methanobacteria > Methanobacteriales > Methanobacteriaceae > Methanocatella. Next base: position 32,128 of record ONIK01000013.1, read on the forward strand.
ATTTATGCAAATTAAGCGTTGCAAAAGCATCCAACGAAATAACAGTTTATGCACAAGATGTCATCTACGGTGAAGATGTTACCATAACAATCATTGCTGACGCCGACGGAGAATACAATACAAACATTAACGGCAAAAAATTCATCATCCATGTCTTAAACGGCATAGGTACTGCTAATTTAGGCATTATGGATACTGGAAACTATACCGTCCAAGTAATATTTACCGGAAACGACAATTATAACACCAGTGCCAATAAAACCACCTTCGAAGTTATTAAAACAGAAACCAATTTCAACATAATCGTTAATGACAGCAGCATAACTTACGGAGATCCAATAACAGTTACTCAAAGCCTTCCAGGCGATGCAACAGGCAGTATAACATACTACTTTGCAAACGGCACCATTATCAAAGTCATAACTGTCGACGAATCATTCATATTAGCCGGATTAAATGCAGGAACATACACAATTTATGCAAATCGGATGCTGCACATGACGAAAATGCCCTCATAATAATCATTGCTGATGTGGACGGAGAATACAATTTAAACATTAACGGCAAAAAAGTCACCGTAAAAATCACAAACGGCATCGGAATCTATGATGCAGGCATTTTAAATGTAGGCAAATACAACATCCTTGTCAATCACCCCGGCAATAAAAACATCAACCCATCAAACGCTTCAACATCATTAAACATAGTTAAAACAGACACAGAAGCCAATGTTACCGTGCCAGAAGCAAGACAAGGCGAAAATGTTACAATCAATGTAGAATTACCAAATGATGCAACAGGAAATGTAAAAACCACAATAAATGGTAAAACATACTCCTCACAAGTTAAAGATGGTAAAGCAACAATCACTATTCCAAACTTAGTTAAAGGAGAATATAATCTCAATATAATATATTCAGGAGATAAAAACTACAACCCAACTGAAACTAAAGTAAATGTAACAGTAAAAGAAGGATCAGACATTATTTCCGCTCCAGACGTTACCAAATATTACAGCTCCCCTGAAAGATTTACTGTTAAATTAACAGATTATCTGGGAAATCCTTTAGCAAATAAAACAGTTACCATTACAATCAATAATGCCATATACACCAGAACTACTGATGCCAATGGTATTGCAAGTATTGCATTAGGATTAAACAGTGGAACATACAATGTAACCACAACCGCCAATAACCAATCTGTTGATTCCGTTGTTACCATTTTACCTACAATCTACGGTAAAGATATTGTCAAAGTATTTAGAAATGCTACAGCATATTATGCAACATTCCTTGACAGCAACGGTAAAACACTAGCAGAGGGAAGCGCAGTTACATTCAACATCAACGGAGTAATGTACACCAGATATGTAGACAGTGAAGGTAAAGCCAAATTAAACATTAACCTGCAACAAGGAAAATACATTATTACTGCAATCAACCCAGTTACCGGAGAAAGACATGCAAACAACATTACTGTTTTATCATTAATTACAGGCAATTCCGATTTAGTGAAATATTACAGAAATGATTCACAATATGTCGTTACCATCCTAGGAAATGACGGAAATCCTGTCGGTGCAGGCGAAACAGTAACATTCAATATAAACGGCGTATTCTACACCAGACAAACCAATGCCTCAGGACAAGTTAAATTAAATATAAACTTAAATGCAGGAGATTACATCATTACCACAGAATACAAAGGTTGTATGGTTGCCAACAACATTAAAGTATTGCCAATATTGTCTGCTGAAGACATTAAAATGAAATATCGTGATGGAACCAAATTCGTTGCAACACTTGTTGACGGCCAAGGAAAAGCCTATGCATACCAAACAGTTCAATTCAACATCAATGGTATTTTATACAATAGAATAACTGACAGTGCAGGTCAAGCAAAACTAAATATTAACCTGATGGCCGGTGAATACATTATAACTTCCAATTTTAATGGATACAATATTGCAAATAAAATAACTATTTCAAGTTGAGGATTAACTTCCCAACTTTTTCTATTTTTTATTTTTAACTAAAATATATGAAAACATCACGAAAACAAGAGTTTAAAGAAAATTATTTTTCAAGCAACTGACGATAATTATCATTTTGTCGCTTTAAAGAAATGACCGTTGTTTTATGTGATTTCATCATTTCTTCTTTTTCTTTAATTAATAATTTAATCTGTTCATTTTGATTTTCAATAATCTGGTCTTTTTGAGCAAGTAAACCTTCATAAGTTTTAGAAATTTTTCGTAATTGGAGCTCTAAATTTTCAGTGTTATCTCTGATTTGTGTTTTATAATCATCAATTAACGACCTTTGATACTTAACCTGATCCTGCTTATCATCAATTATTTCCTGTTTTTCTTTGATTTTTTTATCCAGATCATCCAATTCTTTCATTTTTGCTTTTTCATTATTGATTTCATTATCCAATTTATCTTCCAAATTCTTTTTTTCATATTTTAATTTGGTTGAATATAATTTCAATTTGTTAATTTCATCTTTTTTTGATTCGAGTTCCATGGTGAGTTCATCTATTTCACCATCTTTTAAATCAATTGTTTCTTTTAAATCTCTAAAACTTTGTCTTGACATCAGTAAAAATATTTGATTTTAAATAATTTAAAACTTTTTGAAAGCCAAAATATATTAAAAATAAAAAAAATAATTTAAACACATGGAATGTTATGTAAGTTACTGTGCAAAAGGATTTTATGCATTTAATGAGAATAAGGAATTAATTGCAGAAAAATTATTTGAAGAAGATGAAATACTTCAAAAACTTATTGAAATAGATAATAAAGAAATTCCCTTAGAGGAAAGTGAATTAATTAATGAATTATCTAAAACATATGATACAATCATTATAGAATCCAACAAACGTGCTTCAGATTATAACTGTGATAAAATACATGTGAAAAACCCTAACCATGCAGGAGATATTTTAAGAAGTGAGTTTGACTTGGATTTGGACAATGACATTTATCAGAAACTGGCAATTTATAAGATGAAAAAAGCTCAGGCCGGTGAAGACAAGCATTTAATTCAAGCCATTAACTCCATTGATGAAATAGATGAATCCATTTCCAAATTAATAGAAAGAATTCGTGAATGGTATGCCCTATACTTCCCGGAAATGGATTTAATAAAAAATAATGAGACATACATTAAATTAATTTACGAAAATAAGACTAAAGACGAAATTATCAATGCCAAAAGTGATGCATTTCCTAGTGATATGCTGGATATTGAAGATGATATTAATCCTGCCGATTTGGATATCATGAATAATTATGCCAAATCGATTTATGAACTTCAGCAAACAAGAAAAAACATTATTAATTATATTGATGTTAAAATGGAATCCATTGCACCGAATTTGAAATTACTTGTTGGTTCTTCTCTTGGTGCCAAGTTAATATCCCATGCAGGAGGACTTAAAAGATTGGCTACTTATCCTTCAAGTACCGTTCAAATCATGGGGGCTGAAAAAGCATTATTCAGACATTTGAAAAGTGGAGACCGTCCTCCGAAATATGGTTTGATATACCAACATCCACAGGTTCGCGGTGCAAAATGGTGGAATCGTGGAAAAATCGCCAGACTTCTTGCAGGCAGAATATCACTGGCAGTGCGAAAAGATGTTTTTACCCATGATTTTAATCCGGAAATATTTAATGAATTCAATGATAAAGTAAAAGAAATAGAAAAAAATAATCCATTTCCAACAAAAACCACTAAAAGAAGAAAAGAAGAAAAACAAAAATCAAAAAAGAATCGCAGAAAAGGTAAAAAAAGAAGGAGGAGATGAAAATGGATGTTTTTTTAAAGGGCAGTGAAGTTGCAACAAGAAATCTTACACCCGGCATCAGTGTTTATGGGGAAGAGTTAATCATAGAAGACGTTGAATATAGATTATGGAATCCAAGAAGGTCAAAACTATCTGCGGCCATTTTAAATGGATTAAAAAATTTGGATATCAAAAATGATTTTAAAGTCCTGTATCTTGGTGCATCAACCGGTACCACAGTTTCACATATTTCTGACATAGCATATGATGGAAAAATATATGCTGTTGAATTTTCTCCTGTGACAGCTAAAAAATTAACCAGATTATCTCGTCAAAGGCCAAATATTTATCCAATACTTGGAGATGCAACTAAACCTAAAGAATATATGAATATTATTGAAAAGGTTGACTTTGTTTACTGCGATGTTGCTCAGCCTACACAGTCAGAATTATTTATGAAAAATATGAATTTATTTGCAAAAGATAATGCTTTAGGAATGTTAATGATTAAAGCCAGAAGTATTGATGTGATACAAAAACCTAAAACTATTTTTAAGCAAGAAGAGAAAAAATTAAAAGAAAAAGGTTTTAAAATCATTGAAAAAGTAAAACTGGAACCTTACGAAAAAGACCATATGGCATTTCTTGTAGAGAAAAATTTTTAAACTCACCAATAATGAATTAAAAAATTCCAGTTGTGATACCCTTCCAAAATATGAAAAATATAGAAAATACTGGAAAGTACATAATATGTTTAGATTAAAAGAAAAAATAATCTAACAAATTTACTACATCCATTAATACTTTAATCAAAAGATTTATACATTTTCAAATAAATATTAATTATTATGAATATGTGATGAAAAAATCGGAAAAAAGTACTTATCTTTTTTTAATTTCTATGATGATTTTTTCAAATATCACTGTTTATGTTGATGGAAAATAATAATTTATGTGGGAGGACAATTATGAAAAAATTCTATATTTTTGCAGTGTTTGTGGTGTTTATTATTTTAATATCACCCATAAATGCCGCAGACAATACTACTGACGGGAGTTTTTCGGATTTATCTGATTTAATTCAAAATACTTCCAAAGGAGATACACTATATTTAAATAAGGATTATAAATTTGATAATTTAAGTGACAGTAATTTAAAAGAAGGTATTGAACTAGATTTCATTACAATTGATGGTTGCAATCATGTAATTGATGCAAATGGTCAATCAAGAATTTTTAAAACTTTTAATAATGTAACATTAAATAATATTAAATTGATTAATGGTAATGCAGACTATGGTGGAGCAATAGATTCTAATTTGACTTTTGCCTGTAATAATGTAACATTTGAAAATAATTATGCATTAAATGCAGGAGGAGCGATAAATACTTATTTTGTTGAATTAAATAATTGTATTTTTGATTCAAATTATGCAATAAACGGTTCTTCATTAAATATTAAAATTAATAATGACATTGAATTAGAATTAAACAATAAAATTAATAATTCAATTTTTAAGAATATGAAAAGCAATGCAATTATTTCTTATTCTATAAAAGAAGTATTTGTTGAAAAATGCCTTTTTGAAAATATAACTTCAGAATATGGTGCAGCTTTAATTGGTTATATTGGCCATCAGTATATAATTAATAATACACAATTTAAAAATCTACATTCGTCTAAAAGTGGAGGTTCAATTCTTTCATTTACTACAGCTATGATAATTCAAAATTGTGATTTTATAAACAGCAGCACAGTTAATAACGGAGGTGCTGTTTTAATTGATTATTATGCAGGACATAACTTTATTGAAAACCTGGGAGGCACTACAGAATTTATAAATTGTAATTTTGTGAACTGTAGTGCAAAATACGGTGGTGCATTTATACAAACCGGAGGATATTCATCAGTTATTAATTCAACTTTTAATAACAATTCAGCAGATTATGCTGGTGGAGCAATATATGCAAGTCTTTTAACCAGAGCAAATATTACAAATACTTCATTTACAAACAATAAGGCAAATCATAATCAAAAAAATAGTCAGAATGGTGGAGCAATATGCACGACATACAATCCGATTTCAATTAACAATACTAAATTTATTAATAATACAAATAATGCAATATATTCCTACGAATGTCAATTAAATCTAACAAACTGCTTCTTTGAAAACAATATTGAAGCACTCCATCATTATTATCCACAATCCAATAAATTAATTAATAACACATATAATAATGACAAATTAATTGAAAATGATTTAAATAAAGATTATAATCTCATTGTAAGCAATTCCGCTATAAAATTAACATTAATTAATAATACAATTGATGTTGAAAATCTTCCTTCACGCTTTGATGTACGTGACTGGGGTTGGGATACAAAAGTTGGAGATCAGACCTTTACTAGTGGATGTTGGGCATTTGCAACCATATCTGCATTCGAATCAAATATTAGAAAAGCTACGGGATTTGAATACAATGCTTCAACAAGGAATATGCACAGAACAATGACTGCTTTTTCTGAGTACGGAAATTTAAATCCTGATGGCGTAAACGATACAGGAACACCGGTAAATTATTTGGTAAGCTGGTTAGGACCAATTCCTGAGATATATGATCCTCTAGATAATTTTGCAAAAATTGATAATCTGTATTTCCTTAATGAAAGTATTCATGTTCAGGATGTAATGATAACACGTGGAAGAGATTATAATTTATCAAATACCGATATTAAAAAGTTAATAATAACCTACGGAGAAATATCAACATCTTACGGATTATCAAATGGTCCTCCAGATTTAAACATTAATACTTCAGCATCATATTCTCAAAAAAGAAGCCATGGAACCCATGCAATGGTCATTGTAGGTTGGGATGATAATTATCCTGCAAGTAATTTTTATATAACTCCTCCTGGCGACGGTGCATGGATTTATAAAAACAGTTATGGTACCAATAAGAAAGGAAACGATAAAGGATATGTTTATGTATCCTACTATGATGTGGATTTCTTTTCTGAAAATGAAAACTATATTGTCTTATTTGACAACCAAGAAGATTATACAAGAAATTATCAGACAGATTTAGGAGGAGAACTCCACATTAAAAATTCCACAAAAACATATTCCTATAAAAATTCATACACAGCAATTGAAAATGAGTTAATAAGCGGTGTTGGAACATACTTCAATGACAAAAACGAGAAATACAATCTGGAAATTTATGTTAACAATCAATTAAAATTAACACAGGATGGATTAGCCCCATTTTATGGATATCATACAATAAAATTAAATGAAAATATTCCAATAAAAACTAATGACAACTTTACAGTAATTATAAAGACAAATTCAGTACCCCTAATTGAAAAATCAAGAATACATTTTAAAGAAAATGTTTCTTTTGTTAATTATGGTGACGGATGGATAGATTTAGCTAAAGAGTCAAAAACCGTAACTTTAAAAGTATACACCAAAAATTTATCCATTTATACACAAGATTTGGTTAAAATTTATAAAAATGCTTCACAGTTTAAAGCTGATGTCGGCATAGTCAATGCAAGCGTTATCTTTGAACTTAATGGTGTTAATTATACCCGTTTGAGTGATGAAAACGGTACTGCTATAATGAATATTAACTTAAATCCGGGAAACTACACAATTAAAACAATATTCAACGGCACCACAGTAGAAAACTCTATACAAGTTTTACCGACATTAATTGCAAATAACCTGGTTAAATATTTCAAAAACGAATCACAATTCGATATTTCATTGATTGATGGTGAAGGTAATGCAGTCCCTAATGCGACCATTACTATGAACATTAATGGTGTATTCTACAACCGCACAACCAATGAAAATGGTACTTCCAAGTTAAACATCAACTTAAATCCGGGCACATACATACTAACTGCAACAGATCCGTTGACTGGTCTGATGATGTCTTATAATATTACAGTATTGCCTGTTTTAACCGCAGAAGATTTGAAAATGACATATTTAGATGGTTCACAATTCAAAGCAAAACTGGTCGATGGTCAAGGCAATCCAATAAATAATGAAAAAGTAACATTTAACGTCAACGGAGTATTTTATACAAGAACAACTAATTCTTCAGGAATAGCTTGCCTTAACATCAGATTAATGCCTGGCGAATACATCATAACAACCAGTTATGAAAATGGTGCGACTATTGGAAACAAAATTACTATTTCTGCAAAAGAGGATTAAATTTAATCCTTTCTTTTTATTTTTTAATTATATTAATTGAATCAGCACATAATCGATTGAATATATCAACATATGATATTTTACAAGAGTTTTGATAAATTTATCATTATGCTACCTAATATGCCTAAAGATTCTTTTAAAAAAAAACTATTCGAACAAAACCCTAATAACATCTCAAATCAAAATCCAGAAAATATTAAAAGAAACACTAAATCGTGATTTGAATACCCACCAAAAAGATGACTTATTATTGATAGACTAAAAATAATGCATATATAGAGACATAGTTAAAATTAGAAATATGAAAAAAAATTACAAAATTCACTACAATTCCTAATGAATCATAAACAAATCATTCAAACTATTTAATTCTTTTAAATCATCAACTTCATCTAAATCGACTGAAGATTGATGTATTAAAAACCTAGAAACAATACGGACAGGAAAATATACTGTAATTAGAATTTTTCTTTTCATCATGATTCCTCCTTCACAGGATTCTTTATATGATAATATGATTATCTACTTATAAATATATTTTGATTCATGAATGATAAATGATAATGATATTAAAAGATGATTTTTTATCTATATTCAAACATCAATTAAAAGAAATTAAAAAAAATTTATAAACAAGTAATTTAAAAAATGTATACTATATGAAGTCTCATTCACAGTTTAGTTCGGATGATCTTAGGATTTTAGTCATTGCATCCTTAACTCAATTTACAACATCATTCATTGGAAGCATGATTCCAGTCGCAATACCATTGATTTCTGGTGAATTGAATTTAAGCATTGAATTTGCAAATTGGATTACAATTTCATATATGATTGCCCTGATTGCGGTTTCAATTCCATTGTCCCACGTTATTTCACAGTACGGCGTTAAGAAATTCACCATTTATGGTGTGACGATTCTGATAATTGGGCTAATAATGTCCGCAATTTCCTTTAACATTTATTTTCTTCTATTCTCAAGAATCCTTCAGGGTGTTTCAGTTGCAATACTCCTCATAAGTATTTACTTACTTGTAGTCAATCAAATCCCAGAAAACCATCTAGGCGGAGCATTGGGTATTGTAGGGTCTTGCGGATATATTGGAATGACTTCAGCACCAACCATTTCAGGATTTATTGTTTATTATTTGTCCTGGAGAATACTCTTTATTCTGATGGTTTTAATATTTGCCATTGAATTGATACTGTTATTTAGGGTTGACAGAGAATATAATAGCGAACGAAAGCCAATCAATATAAAAAGCTCTTTTCTTTATATTGTAATAATGACACTAGTGATGTTGGGTCTCAACAAAATTACAACTTGGGGTATTTATCCATTTGCTATAGGATTGATTTTACTAATTATTAATTTAAAGTATGAATATAAGAGTCCAAATCCGATCTTTAATTTGAATCTTTTCAGGAACATAAAATATGTTATTGGCAATTATGCAGGTTTTGTAACATATTTCATTACTTTTATTGCCACATATATCCTTAATTTTCATTTACAATATGTTCTGGGCTATGACTCAAGGATTGCTGGTATGATATTACTTATAACTCCAATTGTAATGGTCTTGATTTCAGCTCCTAGCGGAAAACTTGCAGACAAATATGATAATCGGATTTTGGCAGGTATCGCAATGACCATATTGCTTTTCGTAATGTTTGCACTATGCTTTATTGATCAGTTGCCGCTGTATGTGTTGTTTGTTGTTTTAGTCATTCAAGGAATCGGACATGGACTATTCTCACCCCCAAACAACAAGTATGTTCTTACAACAATAGACAAGAAGGATTTAGGAGATGCTTCATCAATGCTTACAACCAGTAAAGAACTTGGAAAATCCTTTAGTTTAGCAATATACAATGTAATCTGTATTATTATAATAGGAAATCAAGAAATAGGTGGAAATAATATACCTGAACTGATTTTATCTTCACACCTCATTATGTACATATCTACAATTTTAACATTGTCTGCCGCAATATTACTGTTTTATTCTAAATTCCATTATAGGGATTGATTGTAGTTAAGATATTTTTACCACAAATAATTTCTTCATTAAATAAAAAAGACAATCATTAATTTTACAAAAAAACTATCCAAACTAGAAACATATAAAATCCTAAAACAAAATTCACCAAATATCAAAAGAAAACAATAAATTAATTTTTTTAAATAACCTCAAATATTAAAACAAAAACCACACAAAATAACAATAATGTATTGCAAATAGAAAGAAAATTTTTAAAAAAATAAACTGATTTACATTTGTATATAGGCAAAAAAATATCTTTAAGAAATATAAAAAATTACTACAAAAATCACCAAAAAGTATTACTTCGATACCTTTTTATACCATGAAAATAAATATTATATATGCTAATGCAAATAAAATAAAAGTTCACTAAATTATCCTTTAGGTATATTCACTCTACTAATCACTTCATTTAATTAAAACCTAAAGGAGTGAACTTATTTTTCAATATAACTCTTTTTTATGGATTTTAATTTTTAACTTAAAATACTGTCTTTTTATCAAAAAAGTATTACAAAAAATTTATTTTTCACTACATATAAAACCGCCTAAAAGCAATATTGACATTAACTTAGTAGAAGAAAAATTTAAGAAAAATCACTTATAATGAAATTAATGTTTTATAAAATACGAACACAGAGAGTGATTAAGGTTCTCCAAAAAAAATCTTATTCTGAAAATAGGTTGAAAATTTCTATCAGTTTAATGAAATATATGATTAATTAAATAATAGGTTATTGAAAATAAATTAAAAATATTAGTCATGAAATTAATAATTATAATAAATACCAATAAAAAATAAAAAAATAATTAGGACTATCTACATGAAATCCTTTTAGAAATAACATTCATGATAGTTTTTGCAATTTCATCTTTGCTTGCAAGCGGAACGGATAAAACATCATCATCAATAATTAAAACTTCATTTTTATCAGATCCGAAGTTACAATCTTTTTGAGAAACATCATTTGCAACAACAATATCAGTTCCCGCATCCTTAATCTGCTTTCTAGCACAATAAATAATATCCTCACGGGAAATATTGAATTCTGCTTTAAATCCAACCAAAAAAATATCCGGATTAATTTCCTTAATATGTCGAATAATCTTTAAAGTAGGTTTCAAACTAATGGATAGCGAAGATTCGGAATCTATTTTTTTATTTTTATAATCAACAATTTCAAAATCAGAAACCGCAGCTGTGGAAATGAAAATATCATAATTCCCCACAATATCAAAAATAACGTCTGCCATCTGTTTTGATGTTTCAACATAAATAACATTAAAAAGAGGAGAAATATCAACACTAACATTAGCCGCGATTAAAGTAACGTCAGCACCTAAAATATAAGCTTGTTTTGCAAGAGCCAAACCCATTTTTCCAGAAGATTTATTAGTTATACCCCTTACAGAATCAATTGGTTCAAACGTCCCGCCAAGACTTATTAAAACTTTTTTTCCACGAATAAAAATCACTTCTTAGCCAAGTTAATGCATCTTAAAGATTCGAGAACAATATCTTCAGTTGAAGGGAATTTTGCTTTTCCTTCATCCATTAGAGGAGGCATGAATGAAGCGGATTCCTCTGATTTAATTTTATCAATATTTTCCTCAATAGCTTTAAACATTGAATCATGCATTGATGGAACAAATAGAATTGGAGTATCATGTCCATATGCAGTAATTAATAAAGTAGAAATAGGATTATCCGCTATTTTATGTGCAAATTTACTTATAGTATTTGCAGTAGCAGGAGCAACAAGTATTAAATCTTCCTGAGAATATTTTACATGCTCGATATTACCGGTTAATTTAGTAATAACTTCACTCCCTGTTGCAAATTCCATAGAATTAGGATGAAGAATTTCACAAGCCGCATCACTCATGAAACATTTGACTTCCATACCCTGTCTTTTAAATTCTCTTGCTAATTTAACAGATTGACTGGCAGCAACACTGCCTGTAACACATAAAACTATCATGATAATTCCTCAAAAAAATAAAAATTAATTAATTTTAATATTTCTAATAATGTAATCTGCAGCAGGCAAGTTAGCTTCATACTTATCAATAGGGGCACTGTACATTACAACATAAGCTTCATTATTTCTTTCAAACCATAATGCCTTATGTTGTTTTACAACACCATTATTAGATGATGAAGTGTAGATATATTGTAAAACCTTTTCGCCATTAAGGTCAACTTCACCAGATGAAACTAGATTAAATGCAGAATCTGCCTTAATATTGGTATATGATTTATTTACAAATGAATTGAAATCACCCGTGAAGGCTTTTTTCTCCACATTTATATTTATCTGACCAACTTCAAGATTATCAACAGAACTTTCTTTAGAAATTGCAATGATAGACTTATTGGAAGTTGCTTGAGATAAAATCCAATTTGAAGGATAATTTAGAGTAACCCCTCCTTTTGACATACTCAACATAGTAACAGACTCATTAGATTTACTATTACTGCTCTGACTTTTATTACTGTCAAAATGGATATCATTAAGTACAATATACCCAAATACTGCAATAATCACTAAAAGTATTACAATTCCTATTGTAGTAAGTTTATTCATAAATTCACCATCAGATTAACAATTATTATCATCCGCCACCACCATCTGGGGTTGGAGTTGGAGTAGGGGTCGGAGTAGGAGTAGGAGTGGGAGTAGGATCAGAAGAACCTCCGCCACTATCCGGAGTAACTGAAGAACTTTCCGAACTAGAACTACTACTGCTACTCTGAGATTGAGTAGTTACAACAGTATTATTTGATTGAGTATTGGTTTTTGTTGAATTTGCATGAACATCAGCCACATCAGGAAACGCAGTATCGGTCACAATAGCTGAAGCGTTGACATTAGCCAAAGATCCAAAATCAAATTTAAATACGCCAAAACCGGCACCAACAGTAAATCCAATAGCTAAAACCAAAATAAGTAAAAGTTTAAAAGTTCCGGAATCCATTGGAGTTTTTTCTTTAACAGTATCTCCCTTTTTTGGATTAATAATATATTTTTGAACTAAATCTTCATTCTCTTTTCTTAATTTATCTTTATCTTTTCTAATTGATTTTTTATTTTTAGGAGAATTAGAAGGCTTACCTTGCATTGATCTAATTCTATTAGTAGCTTCTCTAGCATCCAAAGCATTGAGTTTATCTTCATACTTTGAACGGAAATAAATATACTTTTCTCGAGATATTTTTCCATGAGCATAATCAGACTCTAAACTGGCCATGATTTGTAGAAGTTTATCCTTATCACTAGACATACTAACCCTCCTTAAATTAATGAATATTAATAATTATATTTAAACATTAATTTATAGTTTACTTAAATTCAGGATATGAACCCAAAACTTTTAGAAAATAAGTTTTATCATCTATTTCCATGATAATTTTTTTAATTAAGTCTTCCTTATAATGGCCATAAAAATCAACAAAAAACAAGTATTTGCCTAATCCCTGTTTAGACGGTCTTGATTCAATTTTAGTTAAGTTTATTCCATATTTATTAAAAATTCCAAGTATTTTATAAAGAGAACCCGGATGGTCTTCATAAATTGAAAAAATAATGGAGGTTTTATCATTATTTGTTGGATTAGTATCCTCCTTTGACAGGACAACAAAACGTGTTTCGTTGTTATCCACATCCTGAATATTCTTTAAAAGGACATCCAAACCATACAGCTCAGCACTTTTAACATGACCAATAGCTGCTTTTGACTTATCTCCAACAATACTTTTTGCAGCATTTGCAGTACTGACAGCATAATGCGGTTGGATATTATTTTTTTCTATAAAGGAGTGGCATTGAGAAATAGCCTGCTGATGAGAATATACATCAGTTATATCTTCCAGTTTAGTTCCAGGGTTAACTATTAAATTTTGATAAATTGGAATAATAACTTCGCCGACAATATTTAAATCAAAATCATGAGCAAGACAATCCAATGTGATACCTACAGGACCTTCAATAGAATTTTCAATAGGAACAATGCATTTTATGCACTGATCAGAATCTACACTACCCATAACAGCCGGAATTGTGCAATAAGGAACTAAATTATCTCCCAAAAGTGATGCTGCTTCATGGGAAAATGTTCCTTTTGGACCGAGAAAAGAAATCATTTCCATGTTATCACTAAAAAAAAGTTTAAAAAGTATAGCTAATCAAATAGCTACACTATGCTTCTAATTTTGAAATTAGTCTTAAAATATCAGTTTGGGTTATTATACCAATAACTTTATCATCCTCTACAACAGGTAAACCATTATAACCTGTTTCTATCATGATTTTTGCAACATCAGAAATAGAATGATCTTTTGTTACAACAAGAGGATTTCTTGACATGAAATATTCAACCAATACTTCTTTAATTTGAGATTTCTGATATCTTTCCGGAACTTTTTTTCTAAAGTCTATGAATGCTCTCATTAAATCTTTAGAAGTAATCATTCCAACTAACTCTTCATCATCAATAACTGGAAGTCTACCGACTTTAGCATCAATACTTACCCTTCTTGCATGAATAAGTCTTTCAGATGGTGAAACTGAAATAACATCTTTTGTCATTATTTCTTTAGTACAAATATTATCATATTCTCCATCAATAGCCATTGTAACAAAATCAGCTTTTGAAACAATACCTACCATTTTACCATCATCTATAACAGGTACGGAACCGATACCATTTTCAAGCATTATATTAGCTACTTCAGCTAAACGCATTGATTGCGGAACGGAAATAATGTCTTTAACCATTACAGATGAAACATGAAGCCTTGAAGCTGGCATACTTTCATATTTTGAAGAACCGAGTTTTTTTGCGATATCTCTTTCAGAAATGATACCTGTCAACTCTTTATTGTTAAGAACAGGCAAACGTGAAATTCTGTTTTTTCTGAGTAATTTTAAAGCATCGGCAAGACTTTGATCTTTATCTATAGTAATTAATGATGTAGACATTAAATTTTTGATTTGCATATTTTGTCCCCACTATTCTATAATCCTTTAATAGCTCTTAAAATATCTCTTTCAGTTATAATTCCCATTACAACATCATTTTTAATTACTGGTACACCACCAATATTACTTATTTTGAATAATTCACAAATTTCGCCGATAGTGTCTTCAGGTTCGACTGTAATTGCATCTTTAACCATGATGTCAGATAATTTAGTTTGTTCTAAAATTTCACTGGCAGCATTGGAACTTAAATTATCAAAGAATTCTTTTGTATTAAAGAAACGAATAATATCAGTTGAAGTTACAATACCCAATAATTTTTTAGCTGCTTTAGAAATATCAGCTTCTCCACCAACAATAGGTATTCTTCTTAATCCATTTCTAACCATAATCTTACATGCACTTTCAATAGGAGTACCTGGAGTGGTTGTGAAAACTTTGGTGGTCATATAATCTTGTGCAGTTCTGTCATCCATTTCGCCTGCAAGAGATAATGCAAGGTCTCTTTCAGTGACGATACCTGAGAGTTTTTCATCAGCATCAACAAGAGGAAGTGCTCCGATTTGATTAGATAACATTATATCAACAACTTCATTAATTGAAGATTTGTCAGATAAAAGGACAACATCACGTGACATGATTTCACGGACAGGTTCATTGATAGCTGCTAAAAAGTTATCTTGGTATTTTTTTTCAATAATATTAAATTTATTTCCTCCACCAAAGAAATCTAATATATCCATTACTGTAACAATACCTAAAACTTTACCTGATCCAGGATCAGTAACTGGTAACCTTCTGAATTGGTGTTCCATCATTACTTTAGCAGTATCTTTGATACTTTTACTAGGAGGAATAGATATAACATCGTCTGATGCAATTTTCATAATTTCTCCCGGTTTATCATGAATTTTAGTTTCTTGTTCAACAGAGCCTCTATTCATTGATTTTCTTAAGTTAATGGATGTTTTTTCTTTCATTTATACACCTCTTTATTGTAATCATAATCCAAAAAATAAAATCATTTTATTCAATATTCAAAATTTTATGAATTTGAGGAATGGTGGAAACCTTAAAATATCTACCAACAATCTCTGAAAATTCAAATAAAGAATTAGAAATATTTTTCCAATCACTTAAAGGACTGGAAGGCTGAATAATAAAATGAAGGTTATTCTTATAAATTATCCCATTATCAATTTTTTTAATTACCTCTTCAAATGATTCTATTTTTAACGATGGCAAAATAACTACTTTACAGTATACATTTATAGATTTTTCTATTAATAAATTTAGTGATTTAATTTCATTTAAAAAAATATCTTCGTTAAAATCACCATCAAATTGTTCTTTAAGTTTAATATCAAGTGAAACAATATCTAAATTGTCAATTGAATCAATATTTGCCGGTAGTGTCCCATTAGTCTCAAGCATTATATCAAGATTTGTAAGTTTTGAAACTTCATTGATAAATTCCGGATATAATGATGGTTCACCACCTGTAAAAGATATAGTTTGGCAGTCCGGAGTTAAAATACTTTCGATTTTAGACACAACTTGAGCAGGTGTCATAAGTATTCCTTTCTTTTTTGAAATACTATTTTTAGTATCACAATAGCTGCAATTTAAATTACAACCGGCGAAACGTACAAAAATCTGTCTTTGACCGATTAAAGTTCCTTCTCCCTGAAAAGAAGAAAATATTTCAATAATTGGAGCTTTCATTTTTATTCCACAAATTCCTTTTTATATTGTGCTCCCTGACCGATGCCCTCATTTACACATACTGAAATATATTCCAAATTATCATAAGATTCAGATAATTTACGGGCTAATGTCTCTGCAAAGAATTTGGATAACTCTTCAGCAGAAGTGTAAGGAAGCGGCAACAATACACAGTCAACAGAAGGTATTGAATACCCTTTACCATCAATTTTAAAAGAAACAGTTTTCATTTTTTTCAAATCAAATATTGAATCGGATTCTTTGTCAAAATCTTTAATATCAATTAAATTATTATACACAGGAACCAACAGTCTGTGGTCAAGTTCATCACAGATTGCTTTGGTATATTTTTTTACATCTTTAAAATCTACAACAAATTCGAATTCCCCTGCTCTTTCTCCTTCGATTTCTATATCAACGAAATATGAATGACCGTGAATAAATCCACAGGATTCATGGCCAGGAATAATGTGAGCAGATGAGAATCTTAAATTGGACTGGATACCGTTAATTAAAATTTTCATAACAACACCTTGGTTTTACTAATATCCTTTTCAATGGTTTCAAGTTCATCAATATAACGATTAACAACCTCAAAAATTAAATCTTTTAGATTATTACTGTTGAAGACATTGCCGTCATCAATATCATAAAGGCCTATAGTTTCAACATCACTAGGAGTTCCCTTATCTTCCAGATTAAGTGCAAAATGAATTTTTGCAGAACTTAGGGAAACACTTGCTATTGAAATACTGAGTTTTCTGCCATCAACAAAAATATCATCACCTTCACGAGTAGTCTTGACTCCTTTTTCAGTTAAAATTTCTCTGAAAATCATTACAAGAAGTCTTTGGCGAAGATAAGCAATTCTCATATTTGTTGGCTGCTGGTCAAAAAATTCACAAATAAAATTAACCATATAATTGGATTTGATTTCTAACCCAACATCGGCAAAATCTTTTAGGTTATCCGGAGTGATATTTACCGGCCCGATCCATGTGACAATTGAAGAACCATAAATTCCAAACTCCTGAAAGGCCCATGATGGATTTATCTGGCTACCATCATATTCAAAAATATCTTCAACATGTTTATGAGTTATATTCATTTTAAAACCTATCTTATTTTTTAGAATAACTATATCCTATACATTATAGTATATTAGATAAAAGTGTTTAATAAGGTTAATGAAAAATCTTAAAAAATAGGTGATTGGAAAGTAGTGTTTTAATTAAAATAATGATTAATATTTTTAATGAAAATAATTTTATCCTTAATTAAAAATGTTGAAAAACTTATTAAAATTAATTGTTGAATTATCTGTTGATAATGTATTGACATAATGTATATGAAAAAAATAAAATGATGGAAATTTAAGTGAAATCACTTACATTTCCTACAACATTTACATCAATATTCTGCTGTGAAGACTCAACATTATTAGAATAATAACTTGAGAAGTCTTCTTCACCATATCCTGGTTCATCATAGTGTATTGGATGATAATCAGGGTTTGAATAACGTTGTTCGTTGAATGAATCCCATGAATCAATTGCATCATCAGGACCGATTACAGCAGGATTGGTAATATCGAAATATACATTATCTCCAAAGTGTCTTGGATAGTCACATATCATAATATCTTTTAAAGGCGTTGTAATAGTACCTAATGGCACGTATCTTCCACAATCCATACATAATACGTATTTATCTGTGAAATCCTGATGAACATTCACATATACATCATCCTGACCGTCAACTTGCCTATAATTGGTATTATAATAATCTGAAATGTATGCTTCCCTTTGTTTTTGAATCTCAGAAGGGAAATCACCATATTTGATAAAGAAATCAGCATCACCATAATCATAAACATATGGGGTTGACAAATCAAAGTAACAATCAGCAATTCCACAACTTAAATCACATATATGGTCTGCAGAAATTGCTTTTGTAATGTTACCTAAAGGTATGAATCCACCATGTTCAACACAGAACCCATATTTATCAGTGAAATCTTGACCAATTTTTATGAAAATGCGTTCAGCATAATTTGGAGACAAGACATATTCACTTTTATTTATATTACCCCATGGATCAAAAGCTTGATTATCCCTAATATTTTGACTAAACAAGTCTGAATCCCCATTATATGATGTGGCTGCAACATTAATAAACTGTGTGACAACATTGTTATATGCAACATTATTCACCACCAGAGATGCATGATTTGATAGGGCTTCATTAGGAATATTGCTTAAAGAATACTCATTAGCTTGATTGTCTTTAACCAAAGAAGCATCATTAACTGTCGGATTATTGTTTGAAGAAACATTTACATCAGATGCATCAGATACTTCATTAGAAACTAAATTATTAGCAACATGAGTAAAATCGCCATTTGTAACAAATGCAAAACCCCCGGCAACTAATCCTATAGCCACTATTAATAATGCACATATTGCAATCTTATTGATATTTTCACCTCCATAATAAACACTATTGTCTATATATATATAGACTCCCATATAAAATTTACAATTTAAAAATCAAAAATTAAATTTAATAGTTTATATAAAAAATGATGTAAAGGAGTTATTTTTTATGCAAGTAAGAACAAGAGATTTTATTTACACTACAGATGGAATGTACTTTGCATCAACAAATTATATCCACCCAGATGATAGATACATCTCATTTTTAAGATATATCCCTGATAAAAATGGTGATCGTGAAAAAGACGGAATTAGATATAGAAAAGTAGGTTCACAAGAAGCTTATTCATATTTACGTGAAAATTACCCAGATTATTTATATTTCTGTGATGTAACCAATGTTGAAATGATGGGTGTTCCCCTAGATAAAGTTGAAAGAGTAATCAAACCGGAAAACAGATTACTTGGTTTAAAAAAGACTTTTGAATCAGGAGGAGAAGTTAAAAATCCGGAAATCATAGCTAAATTAATGGACGTATGTGACTTCTTCCACTACATTGCAGGAATAGATTATGAAAATATGGGTATTTCCGGATCAATTCTTCCAGGACTTCAAAAAGAGGATGTTTCAGATTTGGATTATGTTATCTATGGACTTGACAATCACAGGAAAGCCATTGAAGCATTTAAAAAACACAGAAATGAAGAAGTTTACATTGAAGAGGTTGACAAGCACATTACATTAAATGGAATTACAGACGATTACTGGGATTTTGTTTACAATAAAAGGATGAGTGATTCCAGTCTAACACCGGAAGAATTTAAATGGTATGAAAACAGAAAAGCAAATCGCGGAACAATTGACGGTACTTTATTTGATATTTTAGCTACCAAAGGATATGATGAAATTGAAGGCAGTTGGGGAGATACCAGATATGAACCCCAGGGAATTGCTAAAATAGAGTGCGACATTGTAAGTGCTCTCGGAGCTTTTGATAATCCATCATTATACACAGTAGAAAATGTTGAAATTCTCGAAGGTGTTGAAAGAGACATTTCAGAAGTCGTATCTTTTACACACACATATGCAGGAGAAGTAGTTGACGGAGAACATGCCATAGCCAAAGGAAAAGTCGAAAAAGTCATTACCGAAGGTAAAGAAGACCACTACAGAATTGTTGTCGGAACTACTCGTGAAGCAATTGATGAATATCTTAAGTTAAAAATTCCTCCGGCATGAAAAAATTGCTCTAAATTATGAAAATTTTATTTAAAACATATTTTTTACCAAACATCACCTTATTTATTTATTTTAAAAGAATTAACACCATTTAAAACCTCTATTTATTTATACTAAGATTAACAATTTAATATTACAAAAATCAAGAGGTTAAAAAATGATAAACATATCTTCAATAAGATCACACATGTATTGCCCAATGAAATTATATTTGCAAACACATGTTGATACAACAATAAGCAATGACATACAATTAAATATTGAAATAAAAAAGATAAAAATAGACACACAGGATTTAATACAAAAAAATATGCGAAAATTAAAAAAAGAAATGAATATAAGTGAAATTGAAGACACACTATCTGAGAATATTGCAAATTATCTTGAAAGCACATTTTCATCAATTCAAAATATGGATTTGGGCATTACAACAGAACAAATTCTTGAAATAAACAATGAAACTTACTTTAATATAAAAAATCATGCTCTGAAAGCCAAACAAGCTATGGAACTTTTAGGAAAAAATGGATTTGCAATAGTAGACATGTTCTTTCCAAATTGTATGTACTCATATCTTTTAAAAGACACCAGATTAGAAATAATGGGATTATGTGACAAAATTGAGATTGTTGATGGAAAATATTACCCAATATCAATTAAACATACAACACCACCATTAAAAGGCGTTTGGGATCAGGATGCAATAGATTTGGCGGCTGATGCAATACTGATAGAAGAAGAATTTGAAACGGAAGTCTTTGTGGGATTTGTAGATTATACAAAAATCAACGAACGAAGACCAGTAATAATGGACGTTAATCTAAGAAAAGCATTATTCGATATTATAAACGAAGTAAAAGATATTGAATACAATAAAAAAGTACCGACAGTAAAAATAAATGATAAAAAATGCGGCAACTGCCAATATAAAAATATATGTTTAAAAGAATAGGGATTATCCCCTAATTCTTTTTAATCATAGAATTTACCCAGGAATTCCTTCATCCTAGCATTATCAGAAGAAAATACCTTTTCAGGAGTTCCTTCTTCAATAATATATCCATCATCCATGAAAATTATTTTATCGCCAACATTACGTGCAAAACTCATTTCGTGTGTAACAATCACCATAGTCATGTTTTCAGCAGCCAAATCCCTAATTACTACAAGAATTTCCCCAGTTAATTCCGGGTCTAACGCTGAAGTTGGTTCATCAAAAAATAAAATATCAGGATTCATTGCAAGAGCACGAGCAATAGAAACCCTTTGCTGTTGACCACCAGACAATTCATGAGGATAAGCATCTTCCTTATCTTCCAAACCCATTTTTTTAAGTAAATCGCGAGCAGATTTTAAAACTTCATTTTTATCTCTTTTTTGAACTTTTAAAGGTGCATTAATGATATTTTTTAAAACAGTATGATGCGGGAATAAATTAAAGTCCTGAAACACCAATCCAAATGTTCCATCAAAATTAATATCTCCACTATCTTCCTGCTCCAAATCAGTAATACAACGAAGCAATGTAGATTTACCGGAACCTGAAGGTCCTATAATACATAATACTTCACCTTTTTCAACATTAAGGGAAATATCTTTAAGCACTACATTTTCATCAAAACTTTTTTTAAGATTTTTAACTTCCAATAAACTCATAATATCCCCTTAATTTAAATAATCATAGCGTTTTTCAAGACGTGCCATAACAAATGCGACAAGCACATTGAATACATAATAGAAAACACCTGCAACAATCAATGCAGCAATTGAAGACTCTGCTGCAGCAATTTGTTTAGCAACAGTAAACATCTCAGGAATTGCAATTACAAATGATAATGAAGTATCTTTTACAAGAGTAATAACCTCATTTGTTACTGAAGGAATAATAATTCTGAATACCTGCGGCAATATAATTATGAAAAATGTTTGAATCTTACTATACCCTAAAACCTGTGCAGCTTCATATTGGCCTTTAGGAATAGCCTCAATACCTCCCCTATATATTTCAGCAAAGTATGCTGCATAGTTCATAGAGAATGCTATTATAACTGCTATAAAACGATAATCCGGTGAAAGAGTTGTTCCAAATATATAATACGGACCAAAAAATACAACAATTAATTGTAACATCAATGGTGTACCTCTCATGATAGAAATGTAAACTTTCATTATCAATCTGAGAGGAGTGAATTTACTCATCCTTCCAAATGCAATTAATAATCCCAATGGAAGTGAAAATAATAGGGTAAGTAAGAAAATTTCGATGGAGGTAATCATACCCTCCATCAAAAGACTTACCATAGATCCTAACATCATATTTTATTCTACCTCAATTCAAAACTTATTTTCGAACAAGGGAACCTGGAACACCATCATTTGTGTAGTTTGCTGCAATTTTAGCAACAGTACCATCAGCAAACATTTCATCTAAAGTTTTTTGTACCTGATCTCTCAATTGAGTATTACCCAATTTGAAACCGACACCATATTTCTCAGATGAAATTGTATCATTCAATATTACGAATTTTGTGGTACTGTTTCTGGAATGGATGTTGTGTTCTGCTACACCAATATCAATTGCAACAGCATCACAAGCTCCAGATTCTAAATCCATAAATCCAGTATTATAATCTGCAACTTCCTGTAATTTACCAAATGATTCTCCTAATGTTTTATTATCCCCTTGAAGAGCGTGTAATGCAGAAGAATCTTTTTGTGTTTCTACAATTTTACCTTTTAAATCACTGAGAGACTTAATATTAGAATCTGCCTTTACAACAACAACCTGTTTATTGTCAATATAAGGTTCAGACCAGGTATAACTTTTTTCTCTGCCATTTATAGTGAAACCATTCCAGATACAATCTATTGAACCGGAATTCAGTTCGGCATCTTTTGCATCCCAGTCGATTGGTTGTTTTACTAAAGTCCAATTGTTTCTTTTACAAACTTCCTGTGCTAAATCCAAATCAAAACCAACATATTCTGATCCGTTTTTATATCCATAAGGCGGGAATTCAGCATCAAAACCAACAATGAAAGTATTATTATCATTGTTTACTCTAGCGGAATTATTACTTCCGCCACCTAAAAAGTCGAATAAGCCAGCACTAGCAGTACCCATAACTAAAAAGGCTATTACGACTAAAGCTAAAATAAAACCTATTTTCTTATTCATACATAAACACCTAATATATAATATTTAGATAGAAAATTTCTAATCTATAAAAATAGTTTATTTTTTTATATATTTAATATTATAAGATATGAATTCATACTAAATTTAAAAAAAATCATAAAATTAAAATTTGATATTATCGCCCAAACGAGAAATATCAAATACTGCAGTATCGGCAATAGACATTACAGCCAAAACACCCGCCTGAACAGGATCGGTTATAACCAAATCGGCATATTCAGTTACACTTCCAGGCATATTTAAAGAGATTACAATCAAATTATTTTCTTTTTTAACTTTTTTAACAGACTCTGTAATCTCACCACCCATTAGAGAACCGGCAAGAACTAAAGCGCTGACCCTAGGCAATCTTGAAATAGCTTCAACAGCTTCGGCAATATTATATTCACCGACTAATGGAATTGTATCTATACTTATCCTTTCTCCACGTATATTGTGCCTATCAGCTTCAGTAATAGCACCCATAGCAACCTGAGATACCTGGGCTCCTCCACCTACAATGATAATACGTTTACCATAAATATCTAATTGAGATCCGTGCAATTCAACAGATTTAACTTCAGGAATATCATTTAAATCATTGATTAAGCTATTAATATCATCCACATTTTCAAGTTCAAAATTAATTGAACCCATATTATTTTTTTCAACATATAGATGAGTATAGCTGATATTAGCACCATAATTTGTGATTATGCGAGTAATATCATCCAAAACTCCCTTTTTCTCATAAGATTGTATTGTTATACTATAATCATTCATTTTGTGGCCTAATTTTATCCAATTCAGCATGTGCCTTTTTCCACATACGCAAGTAATTATCTTCACGATTAACCGGAATTACATCAAGACCCAATTCACGGTGTTCGGCAATCCATTCTTCATGAAATACAGGTATTTCAACTTTTATTGGTTCAGAGGTTTTATTTACTACTATGAGATTTCTATAAGGAAAATCCCATTCTACAATATAGCCTCCAAGACTTACTATGTGATATGGTCTCATAACAAATTTCATAATAATTCACCTCTTATAATAATCCAAGTACAATAGCCAATATTCCAAGCAATGTAGATGCAAGAATAGTTGGTAAAAGCTGTCTATTTGTAAATACTGGAGTAAATGCTGAAAATATTCCCATCATTAATACAAATATCAAAACAACAACTATATTGAGAAGTATTGTTGGGGAAAATACTGTTGGTGGAATTCCAATAAATAATACTGAGAATAAAACACCTAATGTAAACATTAAAAATCCTCTAGTAATAAAGACTATTGACCTGTATTTTGATGCATATTCCATGTATGGTCCTTCAATAACATCACATTTAGCTTTAATTATTGAAAACGGATATTCATTTAAAATAATCATATATCCAATGAAAAATACAATAGCTGCTATTCCACCTGCTACTGTAAACAGGAATGGCCCGTGTGCTTGCTGATATGATACAATATCATTAAGGAAAATACTTCTTGCAGCAGTTACGGGAGCAAATAAAGCCAAATACAATGGGAATGAACCATAAGTAATCATTCTAAGAGATCTTTTTGCACTTATATCTTCAATAAATGAACGTGTAGTATTCAAATGAGCTGCACCTTTTACTCTGTCAGGGAAAGGCATTCTAACAGACATTATTGATTTAGATAAAGATCCCATTAATACATAACATATCTCTTCAACTTTCAAAAGACCGACAATTGCAACCAAACTTGAAAGAGCAGGAATAGCAAATGCATAAGGAGTAATAGCTATTAATATAGACAATACTACGAAAAAGCATATTACCGGTAATGCCTTATATAATCCAGGTACTGGAGAAGACGGTTCAATATTTTCTTTAAATAAGAACTTGATAGGAGCCATTATTCCAGGACTTGTAACCGGAGGTCCAATTCTTTGTTGAATTCTAGCATGAACATATTTTCTTTCAATTCCAGGCAATAATGTAGATATTAAGAAACAAACAACTACAGTTATTATAAGCGCTATAATTGAATTTATTACAGTAGTTTCAAACATGATTCTATCTCCTTATAATTTCTATTGCTCTATCAGTACAAGTAAAACAAGGGTCACACTGAACAATACACAATTGTGCATCAGTAACATGATCTCCAATACAGGCATACTGCATTGCTCCAATATTTGCCATTGAAGGAGTTCTAATAATACAGTGTCTTACTCTTCCGCTTTCCAATGCGTATGAATGATAAAGGGTTCCTCTTGGAACTTCAATATAACTTTCATTAATATCAGTGTCAAACATTTCCCAATCCCTGTTTACGACTTTACCTTCAGGAATATTGGCAATAGCCTGACGAATGATTTTAATTGATTCGAATGATTCCAAAGCTCTCATCAATAAGTTGGATTTGACATCCCCATCAGGTTGTGTGATTACATTAAAATCAAAATCATCATATTCAAACATTGTTGTTCTTAAATCCCTTGCAACACCGGTTGCCCTTAAACTTGGGCCGGTAACAGCCAATCTGATAGCCTGTTTTGCTGGAAGTGCACCGACTCCGGTGACTCTTGAAATCAGTATTGAATCTGCCATGAATCTTTGAGCAAAATCTGTTAAACCTGCTTCTAGTTTATCCATGTCCTCTTTAAGTCTTTGCAATTTGGCTTCATCCAAATCACATCTTGGTCTTACACCGCCTAAAACGGAACAACCGTATTGAACCCTATTTCCACCAATCATTGCAAGAAGCTCCATGACAATTTCCCTTAGGTAAAATACCCTCATTGAAAATGTTTCATGAGCCACAGTTTCACAACCATGTGCCAAATAAAGGAAATGTGAGTGTAATCTTTCAAGTTCACCCATTATAACCCTAATATAAAGAGCTCTTTCAGGTATCTCAATGCCAAGACCCATCTCGGCAGTTCTGCATGAATTCCAGATATGTGAATTTGAACAGATTCCACAAATCTTTTCAGTTAAAGAATTTGCTTTTTCAACAGGCAAACCTTCCATTATTCGTTCTATACCTCTATGATTAACGCCAATTGTTATTTCGGCTTCCTGAACTATTTCATCTTCAACAAAAAGCCTTACTCTGTAAGGTTCCAATGCAGCTGGGTGAACTGTACCCAGTGGAATTTCTGTTTCTATTATATTACTTCTTGGTACTTTTTCCTCCATTTAATCACCTAATCCGCATCTAATAATGTTGGTAATAATGATACCACTCCGGCTAAAACATCTTGAGGTCTTACTGCACATCCAGGGACTTTAGCAGCAACAGGTATGATATTTTCAACCGGTCCTTCAATTTCTTCTGATGGAATATCTCCATGAATATTTTTATATACTCCACCCATTAACGCACAACTTCCAGCGGCTACAACCAATTTAGGGTCAGGAATAGCTTCATAAATAGCTTCCAAAGGCTTTCTGTTTAAATGTGTAACCGGTCCTGTAACAACTAAAACATCAGCTTCACGAGGATTCCAAGTTAAGAAAACTTTATACTGCTCAGCATCAAATCTTGGAGACAATACAGTATTTACAATCTCAATATCACAACCATTACATCCTCCAGTATAAACCAGCATGATGTGGATTGCTCTTGCTCTTGAAAAAGATTTAATACCCATTTATTCACCATCCTCACTATTTTTTAATACAGTTTTGTCTGAAAGGTAAGTTGAAATAACTTTAAGTTTATCTTCTGAAATTTTAAATGGCTGTGTCATTAATTCATCAATGTTAACTTCCTGATCTCCAACACAGCTTGGATGAATTGTTCCTTTTTGTCCATATAATGAATATATCGGACAGAAATCATGACAATAATAGCAAACAATACATTTTTCAAGATTAATTTCAGGCACTTGATCTTTAACCCAATCATCGGTTATTTTAGTTGGGTTTGCTAGTGGTTTCATTTCTATAGCATTTGTTGGACAAACATTAGCACAACCTGCACAGCCAATACATGCAGATTCATCTACCCTATCATCTACTTCCACGGATAATGTAGCAATCTGATTTCTTAAATCCATATCAGTTACTCTATCAGCAGCGAAAAAGATTCTTTTAAAGTTAGTAAACGCTCCTTCCAAAGCTACTTGTAGCATACTTTTCATTTAAATACCCTCTATTGAATCTTTAAAATTTCTTTCGAAGATAAATGCATTAGCAGGACAGCTATTTTTACAGGTTCCGCAATAGATACATTTCTCTTCATTAACTATAAATTTACCATCAATTTCATCAATTGCATCATATGGACAGACCTTATGACATAAACCACAATGCATACAAAGTTTTTGGTCAATTAAATTGAAGCCTCCACAGATTTCTGCTTTATACATTGTAGTCCTAGGAATCGCATTGACAGGACAATGTACAGCACAATTTTCACATAATATACATTTTCCTAAGTCTACTGAAATTGTTCCTCGGTATAATGTAATTGCATCTTCCTGACATACTTCACAACATATTCCGCAGGAAATACAATCATCAGAAACACTTCCATCCCATTTAGCCACTTTATATGTTCTTGCATTGACTGCATCACAGACTTGAACACATTTTCCGCAGCTTACACAAAATCCAGATAGTGCAGGGATTTCAGTTTCTTCAAATTCATCATAAATAAACATTTCATCGTCTTCATGCAATGATTTGACCGGACAGTGATCAATAGCTACGTCATGAGTTGAATCAACATCTTTTGTCGGATCATATCTTAATCTGGAACCATCTTTAATAAGAGATCCGTTTTCACATAAATCAGAACATAATCCGCAGTTAAGACAGGATACAATATGGCCTGCAGGTTCCTGATTGAGTTTATTTACAACCAATTTAAAGTCGTCCATTGATATTGCATTATTTGGACAGGCTTTCATACAGTTAAGACATAGCGTACATGTATCCTTTTTAATCATTTGGAATTTATTCATAGA